>CAZDTB010000042.1:548-16491 GCA_964508075.1 uncultured Planctomycetales bacterium | reverse complement strand
TCCCGGTGCAGGAAGACAGATGGCCTTACTGTGTGGGATCTCGCTGGCCATCTGGATCGGTTGGAAGTGGCGGCGGGATACTAGTTGGCTTCCCATGGCCACCTTGGTGGTCGCCAACGCCCTCTGGAATCCGTACGTGCCGATTTCCTCGAACTCGGCCCCCGGAAAGGCGCGGTCCGAAGCATAAATCACCGGGTCCGGCGTGGGCGGTTTAGCGGCACCGGGACCGGCCGACAGCCTGACCGGACGCGCCACGGGTTCAACCAGGTAACCGTCGCCGAGCGAGACCTTCTCTCCCGGCACGATCTCAATGCTCGCGACTTCGCTGGCGTACGGAAGCAGGATCCGCGCCGCGCACGCCGGCAACGCCGGCTGCCCGGCCTCTCCGCCGTTGGTACAGTTGGGTATCGTCACGCGGTGATACGGCTGCCCATCGATCGTCACCCCCAGAATCTCCGGCCGATCAAACGAGTAGACCACTGTCAGCGGCTCTCCCGCCCCGAAAGCGGGGACCGGGACCAGCCCTACGAGCACCAGGGCGACCGCAGAGCACAGCCAACATTCCGGGCCAAACGCTCTTGAACGCACCATCGTCTTCTCCTTCGGCGAATGAGTAAAAAAGAGCGAGCGCCACCCCCCCTCCCTGACTCCCTCCGGGTCTCGCGCTGCACGACACTACCGTAGCGTTCGTGTAACTCGATCATAACGGCGTCGGGGCCGTGCTTGCAATGTACTTTTGGCGATCAGGCCCCGTTGCGCTGCGTTTCCGCTGGCTCGGCGACTACGGACAGGTCGTCCCGTACACTGCAAGCAGCGCGGCCAGGTCAGCCAGATCGACGTCCCCGTCTTCGTCCAGGTCGCCGTCTTCGTAGGCCGCACCCTCGGTCGTGCCATAGTTGGCGAGGAGCTGAGCCAGGTCGGCCAGGTCGACGTCGTCATCGCCGTCCAGATCGCCGAAGCACGGTTCGGGTTCGTACGTGATGCGCGGGTTATCCAGGCCGAGGTCCCATGCCTGGAAGATGAAGAACATCGTCGGGTCGCCGTAGAAGAAGATGAGCTGGTCCACATCGGTGATGACGTCGTTCCAGTCGGGCGACGGCGGCGAGTTGGGTCCGAACAGAATGAACCCCCAACCGGCGGGCAACGAGGTTTCCTGCGCGGGGATTGCAAAATCGTAGGATATCCAGCCTTCCCCGACCAGCGGCACGTTCTGGTCGCCGATGTAGTACGCGGCCCAGTCGTCCGACCAATCGGCCGGCGTGTCGTTGTCGCTGCGTAGTACGACCGTCAGCGGGCGGCCGTCGGCGGAGTAGTCCACGTAAAAGAGGATCAGATCGATGCCGACCGATATGACGTTGTTGGCGCGGTAGTCACCGGTGAAGATCGAGTCGACGGTAGTGCGCGGCTGGGGTGCATAGGTGTCGAGGAACGTATCGTGGTAGAAGGGGCCGGGGTTGCCGCCGCTGGGATCGATGAAACCATTGGGGCTGCCGAAGGTCCAGCCACCGACGTTGGAACCGTCGTCAAACGTCTCGATGACGGTCTCGGCGGAGGCCGTCGTCACGCAGAGCATCATGGTGGTGAAAGTCACAAGAACCTGCGGTCGCATTTGCCACCTCCCCGGGCGCCGTTTGCCCGCTGAGCACACCCGGTCGGATGAATCGGCTCCTTGAGACCATGATATCCAAGTCCGCCCGCCTGCTCCAAGCTTTTTGCGGCAACAGCTAGTGTACTGTCTCAGAAACAAGCAACCTTCTGTAGAGGTGGGGCGGGCGTCCCTGCCCGCCGTGACAGGCACGGAGGCCTGCCCCACCACGGTATCGTATTTGTGAGACACTACACTAGCGCGGATTATTCATGAGTCATCCCGAGCGCAGCGAGGGATCCAGCCGCATGCGCGCAACTTGCGATCGGCCGTCGAGCGGACCGGCATTCGAGCCCGACGTCTTTCAGTTCTGATCCGGACCGGATGACCCGCGTCCCTCACCGTCCCCTTCGGTCGCATCAGGACCATCGGGTTTATGCTCCACGTCGGCTTCGTCCCGGCTGGTCGTGGAGGACGGCTTCCCGGAGAGTAATCGGATCGCAACCGTACGGGCGAAGATGTCCCCCATCCGCTGACGGTTGCGCGAGAAAACCACCAGCACCACGAAGATCCAGAACTGCGGCATGAACTCGATCAATCGGGTCAGGTTGCGCGTCAATATCTGGCCTGCCGTCGGGCGCGTGCCCGTCTCGGAAACCAGATGCACGCGCGCGATCACTTTGCCGACCGTGCGGCGGGCGATCAACTCCATGACGAGGGAATATGTGGCGTACCCAAGAACGCTCAAGCTCCACCACAAGAGCACGTTCTGTTCCGGCAACCCGGCTTCCTGGTTCGGGCTGATGCCCCAGCGTCCCAGGGCACTCAGCCCCTCACCCCAGGGAACGCCGACCGCAGCGGCGGCGGCCAGCGTGAACGGTATGAAATCAATCAGCCACGCCGCCACCCGTTGCACGTTCAGCGCCAGGGCACAACCGGGCGGCAGCTCGACCACGCGGACCATGCTGCCTCGGCGAAACACGAACAGTCCCACCAGAACTCCCACCAGCAGCGCAAACGTGAGGCCCTGGAACACGCCGCGACCGCGGCGAAGCACTCCCGGTTCCGCCAGCACCTGCGCCACGGGCAGCGTCGACTCGGTCGGCGGTCCGTCGATGCGGCCGAAACGCAGATATGCGTCGCCCTGCGCGGTCAACGCCAGCAGGCCGAGGTGCTGGTTGAATCCGACCGCGCCGGCGTACCGCGTGATCACGACGTCTTCGGGCAAGTCTGAGAACCGCAGCTCCGCCGGCTTAGACCAGCTCACGTCGGCTTGGGCTGCGTCACCCAGCAGCCGAAACACCGCCAGCTCCTCACGCCCCGCCACCCCCCGCATCACCATCACGAGCGTGGGCACGCGGCAAAACTCAACGATCCAATACTCCCCCAGCCGTTCCGCGGGGATCGATCCCCGCGAGACCCACTGTAGGTTCTCGCGATCGAGATAGAGATAGTGCAGTTGGCCTGGCACCTCGGCCGGAGTGAACAGCAACAGCTTGTCCTGAGCCAGACACAGGCGTGGCCGCAGGCGCGTCTCGCCGGGAGCCCGCGCCACCACGGGCAGCGCGGCCAGCGCCGACCACTTGCGCCCGTCGAAAACCGCCAGACTGTACGCGGAATCGCCCGGATCGAACGCCTGGGTCGTCGCTTGCGCCTCCTCAACTACCTCCACGGGCAGCTCTGCCGCCGAGGACGACGAGATGATCGCGTAGACCCGCCCACCCTCGCCGACCATCGCCAACGGCAGCTCCCGCTGCGGGAGAACCGGCTCTGCGATCGGACGCGTGGCGTCCGGTGAGTAGCGGTAGACCGCCCCGTCGTCGAAGAACACGAGCAAGTCACGGTCCAGGGTGGCCTGTGCCGCGATCCGGCGATTGGTCGATCGCCCTGGATCGAAGTCCGTACCAGCTTCGCGAAAGAACAGTCGCGACTGCGACCCGCTCACCACCACCAGCCACAGACAACGCTCGTCGGCCGCGATGCGGATCTCCGGGCGCTGTTGCCCCAGGGCCAGTCCCGGACACAACCACAGTGCAGCCACCAGCTGCCACCAGAGCGGCAGCCAACGTGGCCGCGCGACCGAGGAGCGCGTGCGGATCACGGTCGGCCCACGTCTTCCTGAGGCGCGCCGGGCAGGTCAATCCGGAGCGGCTCGTCAAGCGACTCAATCTCGCCATCCCACGCGTCGGGAAACTCGCAGAAGGCTAAGTCCTTGCTGCGGTAGCGCACCGCCGAAAAATCGAGCCGCATCTCCGCCTGGTCCAGCTCCCAGTACACCACGTATTTCCGCGCCGTCCACGGGCCCTCCGACCCGCTGCCCTTCACCGGCCGGTATTCCTTCAAGTACGCGTGCATCACCACCTGCCCGTCGCTCTGCCGATCGATGATCTCCAGCGGCAGGTAGGGCGGCTTCGGGTCCAGCACCAGCTCCCGCCTGGCGTACGTCCACCCCTCGTCATCCAGCCCGATGAACAGCAGTCGGTGGTCGTTCCCGTCGACACGCAACAGCGGTCTCCCGGTGCCATCCAACCACATCGGCAGCGGCCGCATCATCAGCGCGTCCAACAACTGATCGGGCGGGACCGCCAGCCGCCGCGCACCGCCCGCTTCGAGCACGTCCCAGCGGCCATGCCACAGCTTCCTCTGCTCCGGCGTGTCGATCCACAGCCAGTACTGCCCGTCGTTCGACCCGATCCGGGCCACGCTCCCACCCAGGGCATGCTTGATGTCGAAGTACAGACAGCGCGGCGACTCGAAGATCACCGTGGCCTTATGCCCGATGAACCGCCGATCCTTCCCGTTTGCGTCGCGGAACCGGAACGACGCCAGCGCCGGGCAGTACAGGGTCCCGTCGATCTTCTCCAGGTTCTCGTTGATCCGCTCCATGGCCTCACGCGCGTCGCGTGGCGGCACCGGCTTGACGCGCGGCCTGATCCCGAGCCCCCCGTCGCAGCCGGCGATCAGAAGGCCCAGCAACAACACAGGAGCGAGCAACACCGTTGGCAAGCCCGGTGGGCGCGAGTGGTTAGCCATCAGTGTGATCCTCATCCGAGCCAGTCACCACGCCGTTCAAGTCACCGACCTCACCCGTCAGCAACCCTTCCAACTGCTCCCCCAGCCGTTCGAGCCGAGCTTCGTCGAGATCGGGCCGCACCACCGCGTGCGCGGCACCGCTCCGCGGAGCCACGAAGTGCCACACCTCACGACCGTCATCCGCCGCGCTGCGCTCAAACTTCAACACCTTCTTGCGCCACAGCAGCAGCGCCAGCACGAAGCGCAGTTGCCGCTTCTCCGGGGTGTCCGCGTCTTCCAACTGCTCGAAGAAACGCTGGATCGCTTCCCGATCGAACCGCTGCGCCTTCTTCGCCGTCGGCTGCGACCGACGCGTCTTCCATGAGCCGATCGCGAAGGGCTCGTCCGGCGGTCGGCATTTCACGCAGTAGTCCCGCCGCTCGTACCCGTTCGGCGACTCGAACAGGTAAGCCCGGATTGCGTCCCCGGGGCCGAACTCGCACTGACAGCCCGCGCACGTTTCGCCGTGCCGCGGCATCTCCCACTCATCGCCCACGTCTGAACACTCCTTTGGTGATGCACACCGAGGCGATTATAGCGCCGCGCCGGCAGACCGCGAGCCCCAACCGCCGAGAAGGCGCGGAGCGGCCGTGGCGAGGACAAAGCGTTCCCACCGAAGCGTGGCGCACTCACGAGTCGAGTGGGTGACAGGTGACAGCCGGCGTGGTTATCGGGCGCGCGGCGACGATTTCTGTGAATCCCCCGTCACGCTTCGCGCCCCCTCTGGCGCCCATGGCGGCCACGCCAGCCAATTATTAAGGGACCTTGGCTGCGCCACCGGTGCGATAAAGACCGCACGGACCGGGGCAGATTGCCTTTTCTCACTTGGTCGGTAAAGATCGAATGGAAGGGCATGAGGATGTCCCGCGAATATTTCTCCATCCTGGGTTTAACTCCCGGGCGCTACGAGCCGAAGGAAGTCGCTCGCCGTTTCCAGGCCCGCCGACGCCGAGTGCTCGTCGAGCTAGCCGATCCGGCGCGCGACATTGAGTCGCGCCGGAGACTCGACGAGCTGCACCAGGCCTATAATGCCCTACGCGACCCGCGGCGGCAGGCCCAGCACCTCCGCGCCGCCCGCGACGAAGACGAAGACGATGATCGTGTCGCCCGCCTGCGCCGTCTGATCGAGGCATCGTTGGAAGGCGGGCTGCTGCGCTACTCACGCCGCTTGGAGATCCTCGCCGAGGGACGCCGACTCGGCTTCTCCGAGTTTCACACGCAACTGCTGATCGCCCAGGTTCAGTTCGGCGGCGAGCTGGTCGTGCCGCCGGCCCGATGTGGCATCCCGGCCGCGGCCGAGACCAGCTCACGCGTCGGGGCGCGCTTCGCCGCCGCCGGCGTCCTGGCCCTGGCCATCTTCCTCGCCATGATACGCTGGCTGGGCGCCTGATCCGGACCATCCGTCTAACCTTCGGCGTCGAGCCGTGTCTTCCCGCGTGCATCGCATAACCCACATTGGTTCGCAGAGACCGGAGAGTTGTTATGAAACGAGTCCTCGTTGCGGGAGTCCTGGGGTTGCTGGCGTTGATTCCGGCCGGCTGCATAGCGATCTCGGCCAAGGAGGTCAGCAGTGGCATGCGCTTTGAGGCGGTCGCTACGCCCGATGGCGAGATCTATGTCGTCGACAAGACGAAGCTGACGGCACGCCCCGTGCGCCTGCTGGTCGAAGTGGAGCTCGGCGAGCCGTAGCGACGTGCTACTCTGGAAGGCGTTCCAGCAGCTCTCCCACGTCGGGCAGCGCGTGAATGATCTGGAATTGCACGAAGTTGAACAGCAGGTGCGCGAGTGTGACCGCCAGCAGGCTGCGCGACAGCACGAAAAACACCGCCAGCACGATCCCGATCGCGAAGATCTGCAGCCCGCCACCCAGCACGCCCTGCTGCGGCACGTGCAGCCCCGCGAAGATCAGCGCGGAGATCACCGCCGCCCACCACCAGCTTCCCAGCACGCGGCGGAGATACGGCATCAGCAAGCCGCGAAAAATCACCTCTTCGTTGACGGCGACGGCCACCAGCAGAATCAGCGTCGTGCCCAGACGATCGACGGGCATCTGCTCGACGAAGGGGAGGCGCTTGGCCAGGTCTGCCTCGACTTCCGGCCAGATCAGGTACAGCATTATGACCAGCAGTCCAGTGGCCAGCAGAGCGCCGTAGACACCGATCAGCGCGCCGATTCCCCAAAGCACCTGCCCGCCGACGCGATCACGCCGCAGCCCGAACGAGGCCGGCTTGATGCGATGCCGCAGCACGAAGTAGAACAGCAATGCCATCGCCAGACCCGCCTGACACCAGGTCTGGAAGATGACCAGCGGGCCGATTTCCGGCACGCCGACGTCTTCCGCTGCGAGCGGCGCCAGCAGGGTCGGCAGGTAGGGCAGGATAATTGCGGCCAGCAGAACCAGCGCCAGATCGAGCAGTGCATCGCCGCGACGAACCTCGGGCAGCTCCAGGTCCGATGGCGGGCGAGCGAGCGGCGGGGCCCCGACCGGTCGGGCAACGACGACCGGAGCTGGCTCGTCCGGAAGCGGGGGATGTTCACTCATTAGCTGTCGCCTGCCAAGGCCACTAACGCCACCAGAATGCCAGCGCCGGACGGCACCCGGCGCCAAAGACGCACGCCGCCGCATTGGCGCCGCGCTTCTCAGCCGGATAATAACCGCTTCTCCCGGCGGTGTGTCCGGCGACGTGGCAAATGACTGCCGCCTGGTTCACTTGGGTCTACACGCGAAGGTGACGTTTTGAAGAAAAGCGACGCACGGCAGCCTGACGGCCCCCGAGGAGGGCTCCAGGTCCAGGCCAATGTTGTCCGGCGCTGGCGCTGGAGCCCCACCGGCGAGCTGCTCTCCGCGCCGGTCCGCTGCAAACGCGAACAATGGTACCTGGCCCGCGGCTTCCTGGCCGACGAGGTGGCCGAAGATTGCACGGATTTGCTGCTGCGCTTCCTGCACGACGAAGAGGTTGTGGCCGAACGGCGTATCCTGCTCGACGCCGTGGCCGAGGCCAGGCCCCGCGAAGCTCTGCTCGGCTGGGTGCAGGCCCCGGCCGGTGTAACACACTTGCAGGTGCGCCTGCCGGAAGTATCCGGTGCGAAACGTCTCGATCGACTCGTGCTGCACCCGATCGCCGAGCGCGATCCCAAGTGCCATCCGCTCGCGAACGTCCCCCGCTGGAGCAGCTATCGCCCGCCGTTCCCGATCGAGCGCGTGGTGTTGCCCGCGTCCTTGGAAGTGCTTGCCGATTACCTCGAAGGAGTCGAAGTCGAACTGCTCGACCGACCGCGGTCACTCCGAAAGCTGGCCGCCAAGGTGATCGGCGCCGCTTGCCTGATCGACCCCGCTTGGGTGCGCGCCCTGCAACTGGAGCTACGGGACCTCGAACGCATAGCCGCCGCCGCCTGGATGATCCTCGATCTGGAAACGTTCTCGACGCTCATAAACCGTAGCGGGACGACCTCCACCAAGATCGTCACGCACACCTCCGAAAACGAGATCATGTCGGCCCGCGTCGAATATGCCGACGTCCCGACGCGCGGCTTCGCGCTGCTGGACGTCATCCCCTACGCCACCTTTGCCGGCGAGACGGCCTTCCGAACCCGCGTTCTGCTCGCGAGCGCTGCGTGGAAACGCTATGCCGACCAGACCGGCTTCGCCACCCTGCTCGCCAGTGAGACGCCGTGGGAAGCCAAGTGCGGCGACGTGCTGTCGGCGGCGCGGCCGATCGGGCAGGGCGAGCTGATCGTGACCGATTTGCCCTGGCTCGTGGCGCGACGGCATGGCCGGCTGTTGGCACCGCGGCTGGCCGAGCACCTGCTGCGAATGCATTTGGGCGGACCGTTGGCCGACAGCGTGCAGTACTGGAACCGCTGGGACGACTGCCAGGTGTTGGTGCGCGACCTCGGCGATTTGCCCCGCCATTACCCCCCGTTGCGCGCGGTCCGCTGGGCATCCAAGGAACGGGGCGTCGCCCGGCTCGGAATCACGCTGCCACCTGCCAACAAGGGTCGAAAACCTCGCCATCTGATGCTCTGCACCGGGCGCATCGATCAGCTTTGCAGCCACGACGGCGTCCCGCCCGAGCCCATCGCGATCTTCATGAAATGGCTGGTCCGCGAGTCCCGGGAGCGCACGCGCTGGGCCTCAAGCCACCTGGATGACACCACCATCACCTGGCAGTTCGACACCGCCGACGGGTTGAAATACGCACTGCACTTCGACTCGGCCACCGGTGTCGCGGCCGACCGGCCGACAAGCACGCTGATCCTCAAAACGAACGACACCAAGCGCGAAAGACCGGCAGCGTCCAGATGCGAAGGTTCCGCACGGGCCATGACGCTGCCGGCCGACGCCGGCATCTTCGGTGACCGCTCGCTGCCCTACCAGGCCGACCTGACCACTCGGCTGCGGCGCTGGATCGAGCAGGCGGGGAGGCAACGGGGTTGACCGCAGCCTATCTAAGAAACCCTCGATTGCTTCCGATGCTCGGTGATGCTACAAAACGGCGTTGACGCGTCCGCGGGGGACAAGGCGGCCTCGGTGGCCGGCCGTCCGCGGGCAGAACCCCATTGCATCGAGAACGAGTCGCATGCGCTTTGACGAACTGGGACACACCTGCGTGATCGGCCTGCAATGGGGCGACGAAGGCAAGGGAAAGGTCGTCGACGCCTTGGTCGACCACTTC
This sequence comes from uncultured Planctomycetales bacterium, assembly GCA_964508075.1. Classification (GTDB taxonomy): domain Bacteria; phylum Planctomycetota; class Phycisphaerae; order UBA1845; family Fen-1342; genus JALSRY01. The sequence goes on along the minus strand of CAZDTB010000042.1, from coordinate 7,158 downwards.
GACATCGTCGTCCGTTTCAGCGGCGGTGCCAACGCCGGACACACCATCGTCTTCGACAACAAGCGGTTCGCACTGCACCAGCTACCCACCGGCGTGCTGCGCGACGACGTGATCAGCATGATCGGCTGCGGAGCGGTCCTCGACCCGGCCGTGCTGCTGGGCGAGATCGAGTCGCTGCGCCAGCGCGGCATCGAGCTGGGTGATCGCCTGCGCATCAGCGACCGCTGCCAACTGGTCTTCCCCTACCACCGCCGGCAGGACATCATGGCCGAGAAGATCGCGCCGCCCGGCGGCAAGATCGGCACCACCGCCCGCGGGATCGGTCCCTGCTACGCCGACAAGGTCTCGCGGCGCTGGGGTGTCCGCCTGTGCGAGTTGTACCGACCCGATCGCCTGCGCAAACGATTGACCAGCATCGTCGCCCACAAGAACGCCTATCTGGCCGCGCTCTACGACGACCGCGAGCCCTTCGACCCCGCCGCCATCACCGAGGAATACCTCGCCTTCGCCGAGCAGTTGCGACCATGGGTCTGTGACGTGGCCGTCGAACTGGCTGAGCACATGCGCGCCGGGCGACGCGTCATGTTCGAAGGCGCCCAAGGTAGCCTGCTCGACATCGATCACGGCACCTACCCGTTTGTCACCAGCACGAGCACCGGCGTTGGCGGCGTCGGCGGCGGCGCCGGCGTGCCCCCCTCAACAGTCCGCTCAACCATCGGCGTGCTCAAGGCCTACACCACCCGCGTCGGCGAGGGACCCTTCCCAACCGAACTGACCGACAGCGTCGGCGACCGCATCCGCCAGCGCGGCAAGGAGTTCGGTACCACCACCGGCCGACCGCGACGCTGCGGCTGGTTCGACGCGGTCGCGAGCGCCTACACGGCGATGGTTGCCGGCCCACGCTACCTGGCGCTGATGCACCTCGACACCCTCTCGGGCTTCGACGAGTTGAAGATTTGCGTGAGGTATCGCCACGGCCAGAGCATCTTGAACACCTTCCCCGCAGATGCGTATACGCTCGCGGAGGTCGAGCCGGTCTACGAAACGCTCGAAGGCTGGCAGGACGACCTCAGCGGATGCCGTCGAATGGAGGATTTGCCGCCGCCAGCCCGGGCCTACGCGGAAGAGATCGGTCGGCGTGTCGGTGCGCCGATCGGCCTGATCAGTGTCGGACCGGCCCGCGAGCAGACCATCTTTATCGAGGGTGAGGCGTAGTCATGCCGACCAAGCCGCCTTTGGATCCACAGCAAGTGCTTGGCCTGCCGCGCGACGCCCTCCCACGCCACATTGCCATCATTATGGACGGCAACGGGCGCTGGGCCCGGGAGCACGACCTGCCGCGCATCGAGGGACATCGTAGCGGTTCCGAAGCCGTGCGCGAGATTGTCACGCAATGTGCCCGGCTGGGGATCGAGTGCCTCACGCTCTACAGTTTCAGTGTTGACAATTGGAAGCGGCCGCCGGACGAGGTGAGCGGGCTCATGGCGCTGTACGCCGAGCATCTGGCCCGGGAGCGTCGGACGATCATGGACAATGATATCCGCATGATCCAGCTCGGGCGGCGCGCGGGCCTGCCGGATGAGGTGCTGAAGGAGCTCGATCTCACCGTCAGCGCCAGCGCGAACAATCCAGGCATGACGCTTTGCCTGGCGCTCAACTACGGGGCGCGCACCGAAATCGTCGACGCCGCCCGCAACCTCGCCGAGCGCGTCCAGCGCGGCCAGTTGCAGCCGAACGAGATTGACGAAGATCTGGTCTCGGCGTCGCTCTATACGGCGGGACTGCCCGACCCGGACCTGCTGATTCGAACCGCCGGCGAAATGCGCGTCAGCAACTTCCTGTTGTGGCAGATCAGCTACGCCGAATTGCACGTCACGCCGGTGTTGTGGCCTGACTTCGGCAAGGAGCATCTGTACGAGGCGATCCGGAGCTTCGCGAAGCGCGAGCGTCGCTATGGAGGCGTGCTGCCCGCCCAGCCGCCCCCCGCGCCCGCGACGAAGACTTGAGTGCGGCCCCCTGCGGGGACTCTCGTGTCCGTCTTACGCCAGCGCATCATTTCCGCCAGCCTGCTTGGGCTGGGAATCCTCGTGCTGCTGGTGCTCGACGGCTGGCTGGCGACACGCACGGTACCGGAAGCGACCATCGCGGGCGTCAACGTTCTCGCCTGGCTGTGTAATGGGGCCGTCTCGACGCTGATTGTGCTGGTACTGAGCGTGCTTACCGTCAAAGAGGTCACGCACTTCGTACGCCAAGCAGGCCATTGGCCAAATCGCGCGGTCGTACAACTCTTCGCCGCCGGCCTGGTCATCGGTCCGTACATCTCGTTCAACCTGCGCCAGGAGGCCGACTGGTACGACGAATCCTGGGGAATGCTCTGGGTCTCGATCGCGCTCGGTCTGGCGTTCCTGTTGCAGGCGGTTCGCCGCGGTACCGAACACGCCGCGATCAATGTCGCCACCGCGATCTTTATCATCGTTTACACCGGCGGGCTGGCCGGGTACCTGACCCGTCTGCGGATGGAGGTCGGCGGCTACGAAGGCACGGCATTGCTGATCTTCTCCATTTTCCTCGTCAAAGCCAACGACATCGGCGCGTTCTTCACCGGAATGGCCTTCGGCAAACACAAGCTGATCCCCTGGCTCAGCCCCCAGAAAACCTGGGAAGGCTTCATCGGCGGCCTGCTCGTCACCGTGATCCTCTCCGCGGCGCTCGGCCGGCTCCTACCGAAGAGCGTCACGTCGGAAATGACCGACGGTCTGCTGGCGTACCCCTGGGGTCTGCTGATCTTCGGCCTGCTGATGGGTGTTCTTTCGGTCGCCGGCGACCTGGTCGCCTCGCTACTTAAGCGCGACGCCGCCGTGAAAGACTCCGGCGAGCTCCTCCCCGGCATGGGCGGTGCGCTCGACGTAATGGACTCACCTCTGCTCGCCGCCCCCGTGGCGTGGTTCTTCTGGACGCGGGTGGTGCAGCTTGGGACTTGAGCTGACCGTCGTTCCCCCTCGGTCATCCCGAGCGAAGCGAGGGATCTGGCCTCGACGCAGACGGCCTTGAGAACTTACGGCGAGATTCCTCCATCGTCCGCCTTCGGCGGACTCGTCGGAATGACAGAGCGCCGGACCGCGGGCTTCATCCCCAGAACCGAACGTGTCCTGCGTAAGCGAGATACCCGAGAACGACCGCGTTGTATGCCAGCAGCACCAGCGCGGCGAGCATCAGCACCGCCCAGATCGACGTGGCGAGCGGACGTGTTTTGAAGCGCCGCTTAAGAGACAGTGGGAAGTTGAAGAACACGTCGAAGACGAAGTGTTCGGGCAATCCGCCGCGTTCGCCAAAAACCGGGACAAAGCGAATGGCGCTGGTCGCCCAGCGTCCGGCCATGAAGCGCGCCAACGCCGGATCGTGCGCCACCATCTGCAGCGGAAACGCCAGGTACCCGACCACGTGAATGAACGACACCGGGGCAGCGATGCAGTAGTTCTTGATGTCGCGCTCGCGGATCATCAGGTAGAGCACGAACACGCCGCGGGCGATCGAGCCAGGCGAGATCGGCAGAAGCTGGACCAAGGCCGCCGCCGCCGTCCCGAGCGCTAACGCCTCCGGCCAGCTCAGACCACGATATGTCAGGCAATACACCACCACCGCAGCCCCGACCAGCACCATGACAATCTGCGTTACCGGCACCGTGCAGATGTGCACCGCCAAACACTTGAGATACTTCTGAATGTATGGGTCTTTGACCTGCTGCGAGATCTTCCCGGCTTCGTCGGGCGTGAGCATGCCTTCCTCACGGCCCCGCCGAACCTGCTCCAGCAGCCAGGCCTCGCGGAACAGCGGATCGCGAAGGAACTGCAGGACGAAACGTGCTTTCTCGCGGATCTTGGCCCATGCGAAGTCCGGCTCTGTCGCGGCGCGATGCCAGCTTGCCGGCATCCAGCCGAGCAGGATGCGTTGGAGCCAGTAGCGCACCGGCCGGTGGACCAGCTTGAGCGCGCGCTCGTCGCAGCAGCGCCCCTCCCGATGCCAGACGATGATCGTCTCGATCCGCGCCCCGCGCATCGCCCGCCAGAGGTAGCTTCCGCTCGTCAGGCAGCGCGTCACGTGCTCGCGGTGTCGCGCGTGGCCCCACAGCTTCAACACGAACCGCCCGAGCAGCGGCACAAGCGAGATAACGTACAGCAACGCGAACCACCCGCGCCGGGTGCGCAGCCGCTCGGCGTGCTCATCGTCGATTCTGTCCAGACTCCGCCAGCCGGTGATCGTCCCCTCTCTGACCGACTCACGCAGCGAGGAATCGGCGAGCAGGTGGACGTGGTGGTGCGTGATGTCCGGCAGCGAGTGCCGGTGCAGCGGCTCCTGGCGCTTCAGCTCGTCGATCACCGGCTGCAAGTCCTCAAAATCTCCGCCGTGTTCACCGATGAACCGCTCGAACTTCCGCGGGTCGCTGCGGTCGAATTGAACCAGACGCCCGTGCGCCAAACCGCGCAGAATCAGCCGGAAATCAGCCGGGCTCATCGGCAGGAAAGGCAAAAGCGCGAGCCCGGCCCGGAAGTCGATCGCCGTCACACCCGCCCGGGGCGTCTCACCGGCGCTCAGGCGTTTGAGCGCGTTCGGCTGACTCTTGCACGTCCACCATTCATATTGCCGGGCCAGCTCCGGCGCGCCCATCTCGTGCAGCAGCGCGACCAGCTCGTCCATGAAGAGCCGCTTGTGGACGTACTCCGGACTGTTGGCGTCGGCCGGCGGCTCATCGTCGAACTTCCAGCGATCAAAGAGCTGGTCGTCAACCTCGAACTTCCAGATCCGCCCGTCGACCCACTCGTTGATCTCGCCGAAGCTGTGGAGATTCTCGTCGTAGAACGTGGCGTACGTGTCGCAGACGGCGTTTTCGTCGCCGAACCTGCGCGCCGCCGCCCGGCGTATGAGCTTCTGCCACAGCACGCCCACCCGCACCGCCGCCGGGTTTACCTGAGCGCTGAACGCTCCCTGGTAAGCCAGAAAGTACAGGAAATCGCGGAACACCCGGGCGAACCCCGATGGCGGCTTGAGAATCTTGATCGCGTAGACCCGCCCGACCGACAACCCGGAGATCCCCGCTTCGTTCGCGTCGATCTCCAACAGCCTGACGCGATAGACCTGCCCCGCGAAACCGCCCCCCACAAACCGCTCGACCTCGGCGACGACGCGCCCGGTGTTGGCGGGCACCACACCGGTGATCGACAATTCCAGCCGTTCGCCCGGGTCGTACCGCTTTCGCCGAAACGCCCGGATAAGCTCGCACGCCTCGAACTGCTGCTCCAATTCGCGGCGCAGCGTCAGCGGCTCGCCAGCGTCCGGCGGGGCCGGTTTGGCGGACGTGAGCGTGACGGTCATGCGCCTCTCCAGCATCCGTTATCGGACACCCGGTCCCGCAGCCGAAGCGGACCCGCGATTATATCGACTACGACGCCGGACCGATCTTGTTCCCCCAGGTCGGTCAATTCGACTTGATATCGACTCTGATCCGTGCGGGACGCTCACAGGCCGAGCCAGCTCGCAGCCGGACTCACCCGCCAGATCAACTGCCCGATCACCAGCGCATAGAAACCCGACATCAGATCGTCGCACAAAACGCCCCAGCCGGCGGGCAAACGTTCCAACTGCCGCGCGGGCGGCGGCTTGATCACGTCCAGAATCCGAAACAGAACGAACTGACCGCCAACCACCCACGCGAACTGCCAGAGTCCTACCGCCGCCAGCGGCGGCAACCACAGCAACGCCACCCACTGTCCGGCAAACTCATCCAGCACAAACTGACGCGGATCCTTCCTCCCGAATCGCTCAATCGCCCACGCCCCCCAATGCACGGAAAGCCACGAGCTCAAGATGATCCCCCCCACCGCCACAATCTCCATCACCCACATCGGCGCGCCAACTGCCGCCAGCAGCCACCAGAGACCGGCATAGATCGCTATTGCGAAGGCGGAGCCCCACGTGCCCGGCACCAGCGGCAGGTGCCCGGCACCAAGAACGGTGATGCAAACCTCCTTGAGGCTGTTGCCGGCGACGGGTCTCAATCGCGAGCTCCTGCGGCGTCGGCGCTGGTCGTTGCGTCGGTTGATCCGGACGGACCCTGCGAAGCGTCAGTCGCAGGGGGTCCCTTCGGTTCATCGGTGGCGCCGAGCGCCGCGGCTGAGAGAACGAACGCCCGGGCCCGGTTGACATACGCGATGATCGAGAGCGCGGTGACAACCACCGTCACCCAGACGCATAGGATGCGCAGCCATGCCAGCGTCTCCGGATACCATGCCAAGACACCCAGAATCACGCACACGCTCGCGGACTGCACGAACATCTTGGCCTTGCCGACCCAGATGGCGGCGAACTCGGTGCCCTGTGCTTCGGCGAAGGACCGGATCGCGGAGACCAGCAATTCCCGCACCAGGATCAGGACCACCATCCACGGCTGCACGCCGGAAACGTTCTGCTGCGTTTCAACGTCATAGAAGACGCCGCTGGCAAAGAAAACGAACGCGCCGCAAACGACTACCTTGTCGGCAACCGGATCGCAGATGCGGCCAAACGAGGTGACCTGCTTCCAGGTGCGCGCCAGCCATCCGTCGACCATGTCACT
>CAZDTB010000042.1:0-538 GCA_964508075.1 uncultured Planctomycetales bacterium | reverse complement strand
TCACTGAGCACGGCGACGAGAACAACCCAGAAGCAGACGCTCAGCAGCCATTGCCGCCCCGGATCGGCCGGCGAGTAGAACGACAGCAGTACGAAGAACACGATCGCCAGCACCAGCCGGCCGAGCGTAATCTGGTTGGGTATGTTGACGCGCATGCCGCGGCTCGCCGCCTTTCCGCCCGCGAGTGTAGCCCCGGAGGCCGCGCGGCGGAAGCAAAGGATGCGGAATCTGACACGCCTTCGCGCGGATCAGAACCGCGACCGTAAGGGAGCAGCCAAGCGGGTGCTGGTGCGAGATTCCCATCTCGCACCCTCCTGTGCAGGATTCCACCCCGCCTTCAGCACCGACGGATCCACGCTGGCGCAGGTGCGAGAAAGGATTCTCGCACCAGCCGAATGTCGCGCACTCCGCATGACACGCCATTATTCCTTGGATCGAACCATCTGCGGTGGTAGGATAGTGTTAGAGGGCCGGCGAATGGGGGGGGGCTGCAAAGGAGCGGGCACGATGTCAGATCGTGGCCTCCGATTTCGTTTTG
>CAZDTB010000041.1:14610-16855 GCA_964508075.1 uncultured Planctomycetales bacterium | reverse complement strand
GCCATGGGCCACCCAAGCTAACCAAGCGTAAACTGACGGTTGACAGGCACTGGCTCCGCTGAGGGCATCCCAGTCTTGGTAGATTGGGCGTTGCCCCCCGATACTTCTGGACCGTGGCACCGGCTCGCCTAGAATACAGTGGCATGGAAACGAAGGGCGACAGAATGGCGATCGCGACGGCGGCGCTGCACGAGGCCGGGCGGGCCGATGCGGGTGAGGTGCTCGCCGGGGAGGTGGCCGCCCAGCTTGGCGGGATGCGGGCAGATCTGTGCCTGCTCTTTGCGACGGCCCATCACGACGACGAGCTGGACCAGATCGTCGCCGACGTGCACGAACGCCTCACCCCCCGGGCCTTTATCGGCACCACCGGCGAATCCGTGATCTGTAATGCGGTGGAGTACGAGGGGCGACCGGCCGTGACGCTCTGGGCCGCCCATTTGCCGGCCGTGGGCGCTACCGCGTTCCACCTTTCGCAGGAAGATCTGGAGCGCCTCGAGGAGCCGGCGGCCTGGCACGACCACCTGAACCTCCCCGCCGAGCAACAGCCCTACTTCATACTGCTGGCCGATCCGTTCAGCTTCAACCTGCTCGAGATGCTCGAACGGCTGGACGAGGCGTATCCGCAGCGACCGGCGATCGGCGGCGTAGCCTCCGCCGGGGAGGAACCCGGCCAGAACCACATGATCTTCGAGGGGCAGCCCCTGCACCACGGCCTGTGTGGCGTGGCGCTGACCGGCGACATCCGGATCGACACCGTCGTCTCGCAGGGCTGCCGCCCGATCGGCCACCACCTCGTCATCACCGAGGCCGAGCGCAACGTGATCCGTGAGCTCGGCGGCAAGCCCCCGCTCGCCGTCGTGATCGACACGCTCAAAAAGTGCTCGACGCGCGACATCGAGCTGGCCCGCACGGGCGGACTGCTGGTCGGCCGCGTCATCAACGAGAACCAGCCCAGATTCGCCCGCGGCGACTTCCTGATCCGCAACCCGATCGGGTTCGAGCAGGAAAGCGGCGCCATGATGATCAACGATCTGGTCCGCATCGGCCAGACCATCCAGTTCCACGTGCGTGACAGCGAGTCAGCCAACGACGACTTGACTTCGCTGCTGGGAGCTCGTCGGCACGAGGCCGCCGCCGGGGCACTGCTGTTCACCTGCAACGGTCGCGGCTCGCGGCTGTTCAAGGAGCGGCACCACGACGCCCGCGCCGTGGCCCAGGCCTGCGACGCCCTCCCGGTCGCCGGGCTGTTCTGCGCCGGGGAGATCGGCCCGGTCGGCCACCGCAACTTCCTCCACGGCCACACCGCCAGCGTCGCGTTCTTCCGACCGGCGGCCTCCCCGCCCGAGGCGTAGCACTATGTCGGCGCCCAGGGGTTTCAGCTTCCCCAGCCACCTTCGCTTGCGCCGCCGCGCTGAATTCCAACGCGTCATGGACCTCGGCAAGCGCGCCGGCGATCAGCGCCTACAAATCTGGGCCCTGCCCAACAATCTCGGCCACGCGCGCCTGGGCTTGGTCGTGGGCCGCCAACACGGAAATGCCCTTCGCCGCAACCGCATCAAGCGCATTTTGCGCGAAGCGTTCCGACTCTCGCGGGAGGATCTACCGGCCGGTCTCGACTTCGCATGTGCCCCGCGGGCCGGCGCCAGGATCGAGCTGCAAGAGGCGATCGAATCGTTGGCGGGCATCGCCAGACGCCTGGCCCGCAAGTTCGCAAACGAACAGCCCGAAGACGGATCTGCGGAGGTGCATTCCAAAGACGGCTGACACAGCCGCGACGCTCGGCGTAGCATAGAGGAGCCGGCACAAACAACCGGCCGAGCCGCCGATGAATCTGAGAACGCAAAACCAGCTGTCAAAACTGAGAACTGAAAACTGATAACTGAAAACTGAAAACTGATAACTGAAAACTGAAAACTGAAAACTGAAAACTGAAAACTGAAAACTGATAACAGCCCCCATGCCCCGCAAGATGCTCATCACCGCCGGCCCAACGCACGAGCTAATCGACGCCGTGCGCTACCTCGCCAATCGTTCCAGCGGGCGGATGGGGGTGGCCTTGGCGGAGGCCGCCCGCGACGCGGGCTGGACCGTCACGCTGCTGCTGGGGCCGGTCGCCCTGGCACCGCCTGCCGGCGTGCAAACACTGGCCTTTGAATCAAGCGCCGATCTGGCCAGGTTGCTCGAAGAGCACTTCCCCGCCTGCGACGTATTGCTTATGGCGGCAGCCGTGGCCGACTACCGGCCC
>CAZDTB010000041.1:13164-14600 GCA_964508075.1 uncultured Planctomycetales bacterium | reverse complement strand
AGCTGCCGCGCAAAGGTGACCCGCTCCTGCTGGAACTGCAACCGACGCCCGACCTCGTCGCCACCTGTGCCGCCCGCAAGCGCAAAGGCCAACGCATCATCGGCTTCGCTCTGGAAGAGCCGATGGTGCTGGAGGAACGAGCGCTCCACAAACTACGCCGCAAGGGACTCGATGCCATCGTCGCGAACCCGCTGGCGACAATGGAATCGGCGGACGTGAACGCAACGATCTACACGCCGGGCGAGAAATCCACCGAAGCCTCGACTTCCGCCGGCGCTCCGATCAGTGGGACGAAGTCAGAGTTCGCCCGCCGCTTGATCGCCTGGGTCGACGCACAATGGTACGCATGAGACAATCGGGAGCAGGAACGTCCGGCATGCCAAGTTGTCCGCTCTGCCAGACCCAATGTGACCGCATCGATTATGAGGACATTGGGGCGGGCCCGGGAACTGCCGATCAATAGCCATATCGGGACACGACCTTCCCTGCGGTCTGCCGCACCGCGGGAGGACCGATAACCCAGAGGTGCCAACGTGCAAATGGCTATCAGCATTGAAGATCACGCCGGGGTCAAGATCCTACGGCTGCATGGCGAGCTCGGAGCCAACGAGGGCCTGACCCTGATCGAGGAAGTCACCGAAGCCCTCGAGGGCCGCGGAGCGTGTGCCGTCATCGACATGAGTGGTGTGCCGTCGATCAACTCCGCCGGTATCGGCGCCGTGGTCCGCGTTAAGGCCCAGGCCAATACACAGGAGCAGACCGTCCTTTTCGCAGACCCGTCGCCGATCGTGTCCGGCGTCTTCGTCACCAGCAAGCTGGACAAGTTCCTCGAGATTCACGCCAGTGTGGACGAAGCGCTCCAGAGCTTGCGGGATTAGCTGACGACTTCTATCCCCGGCCGATTCCCAGGAGCGTCCAGAGCTCGAGATCCCACGCGGCCCACAGGCCGCTCAGCAGGGCGGCGACGAAGATCGCGACCTTGACGCGATAGACCCGCCGCTCGAAGCGGGCGGTCGCCTGCGGATCCTGCGCGAGTTTGATCACGGTCCGGCTGCGGGACGAGATCGAGCCGTGCCGCCAACTGCGTGCCTCCATCGGAATGCCGTTGAGCACGGCGACCTCGTTGAGCGTCTCGCCGAAAACGTGGGCCGCCGTCTGACACAACGGATCGCCAGGCCCTGACTCATCACCCGGGTTGTCAGCCGCCTCCGGCCTGTGCAACTTACACTCGATGCGACACGGCATGCCGCTGGCTGCCAGCGTCCGCACGCCATAGATGTCGGCCTGCCGCTCGAAGCAACGCGAAATCCAGCCGAAGAGCAGGCCCCATTTGAGCGCCAGCACCGTCGCCGCAATCACGACCGCGATCTGGTAGGTGATCCGGTCCATATCCTCACTGCGGTACCCGAGCGAGGTCACGATACACCCGCTGACTA
>CAZDTB010000041.1:4218-13154 GCA_964508075.1 uncultured Planctomycetales bacterium | reverse complement strand
GAACAGCAGGAAGAACAGGATGTGGTGGCGTTTGACGTGGCCCGCCTCGTGCCCGAAGACCGCCTCGATCCGCCGATCCTCCATCTGTTCCAGCATCGCGTCGGTAATCAGGAAGTAGCGCAGCGGCGCGAACACGCCCATCACCGCGGCATTCACGATCATGCCCCCCGAGTGCCACACCAGAATCTCCCGGCACCGCATCTGCAGCTGGCCGCACAAGTACAGCAAGCGGTCCCGCAACGGTCCGGCCGGCAGCGCCTCGGTCACCCACACGCGCCGCAGAATCGTCGGCGCAATAATCGCGATCACCACCGCGGCCAGCCCGAGCAGCAGATCGGGCAACACCTCCTGCCCGGACAGCTCGCGCAGCCGGTCTTGATAACGCGTGATCAGGTCGCGCGCCGCGAGAATCAGCAGCATCGGCACCAGAATGAACAGCACCTGGTGCCGCAGGTTGAACAGCAGGTATCTCGGGAGCGGCCAGACCGGCCGTACCGGCCGACCGCGGAACAGGTACGCCTCCAACGCGATCTCGCGAATTGCCCGATCCGCCGGATAGGTCGCGATCCAAACCAGCAAGACCGACAATAGAAACGGCACCGCCGCCAGAAAACCCGGCACGACCAGCCAGTCCCCGACGAGCGGCGTCTGGCGACAAAGCCGCAGCCAGTTCGTCGTGCAGAGTGCCGACCCGTGCAGGACTGCCAGCACTAGCTGCACCAGCGTCATCCCGCGCCCGAACCAGTATTGCCCGATGCTCGGGTCGGCCGGGTTGCGGTCGAGCAGGCGCAGTGTTCGCCGGCCAACCAGCGCGGCCACGCCCGCCGGCAGCACCGTCGCCCCGGCCACCGCGGCCACCACCCAGCCGGGCTCCATCACCCAGCGGAAAGGTGGTCCCGAGAACGCCAGGATCAGCGAAAGAACGCCAATGACTACCAGATACATCGTCCGGGCATCATACGCCAAAGCCAACGGAACCACACCCCGGACCCCGCGACCAATCCGCCGCCGTCGACCGACTGCAAAGTACACAGCTAACGTAGCCGTCCCACGCTTGAACGGATCACCGAAGTGGCACGGCCGTGTCGGCCGTGGAATTCCAGGAACTAACGCGATGGAGTACAGCCCGCCGATAAACTGCGTAGGTACGGACGACGCACGGTTACGATGGAGAACCATCCCGTGACGGGCAACGGCGTCGACAGATACGACCAACCGGCCGACGAGAGCGCGGACGCGCCCCGGCCATACATCAGCGTCCACTTCGAGTGCTGCGGCGTCTATGCGCGTATCTACCGCCAGCACGACGAAATGGTCTATCTCGGCCGCTGCCCCCGCTGCCTGCGACAAGTTCGCGTGCGGGTCGGCCCCGGCGGCACCAACGCCCGCCTGTTCCACGCCCGCTAGCGTCCCGACTCAAGAATCCACAATAGACGTGTCAAGTGCTTACGAAGACCCGCGCACCTGAAGGCCGCGCCGGCTGAGGCCCGCGGCGGCTCCTCCGTGCGCAACGGCGCACGAGGTCAGTCGCCATCCGAATCGTCTCCCGATTCGCCGGGTTCCTCGTCGTCCGACTCGGCGCTGTCCGGTTCCTCACTCTCCGGCTGATCCGATTGCGGAGCCGCGGTGCCTCCGGTCACCAGAGCGTACAGGGCCACCTGCTGCTGCAAGTGCGGAGACTGCTGACGATCCTCGACAACCTTGCCGAGCTGATCGAGCAGGTTGCTGCGGTGCTGGGCGGCGTTGAACTCGTCGATCAGCCAGAGCAAGTGATACACCGTCGCCAGCGAAGCCTGGTGCACCCAACTGGTGCTGGACTGTTTCTGCGCCAGTCGCTCGTACGCCTCGCGGGCCTCGTTCAAGATGCTGACCGCCTCGTCGCGCGCCTCCGTGAACTGCTCCTGCAGCTTCTTCACGGTGTCGACCTCGCTGCCCGGCATGAGCTCACTGGCCCGGGCCAGCGTGTCGAGGTAATCGGCCAGCCCGAGCGCCCGCTCCGTGTAGATGCGCCCAACGAGCGTCTTGGCCTGCGCGTCGGCGCTGGCGGCCGCTTCGGCGGCGAAGTTGTCGCCCGCGATCAGCTTGAGGCGTTCGTTACGCCGCTGCAGGTCCTTCTCGCGCTGCAACGAAGTCGCCTCCCCGGTCCAGCGGTCCGCGGCGGACTTCGCGCTTTCGAACGCGGTCGCAGCGTCGCCTGCCGCCGCCAACGCCGCCGTTTCCTTCTCGAACGCCTGCCGCGCCAATTCGTCCATGCTGGCCCGGATTTGCTGGACCTCGGCCGCCAGCGTTTCGAGCCGGTCGGCATACTGGCCCTCCCACGTTAGCGCCTCGCCGCCCATCGTGGTAACAAGGCTCTTCTGGTCCTCGAGCGCCTGCCGGGCTCGGGTGTAGCGGGTCAGCTTGTCCTCGACCAGCGCGAGGTTTCGTTTCAATTCGTTGAGCCCGACCACCGTCACGCCGCCCTCGATCGTGCCCTTAAGCAGGTCGTCGCCGGCCACGCGCCCGCCCTCGATACCGCCGAAAGCCAGCAGCTGTTCGCGTTCCTCAAGCTCGCGCAACGTTTTCGAAAGCCGGAGGTACTCCGCGCGATATGCCTCGAACGATGCGTCGTCGCCGACGGTAAAGCCCATCTCCTCCAGCGTCAGACGCCGGGTGCGGGTCTCTTCCAGTTGGCCGCGCAACCCCGCCAGCGTCTGCTCGCGCTCGGCCACCTCAGCGCTCAGCCGATCCACCTCGGCCTGCGACTCCGCCAGCGCCGCGGTGATTGTGTCGAGATGGCCGTCCAGAACGCCCCGGATCTCGGCAACGTTCAGTCCGGCGTGGCGATCCCTTTCGCTCCGCGCCTCGGCACCCGCGGTTGCGACCGCCAGCAAGCGGGCCTGTTCCGCGGTCAGCCGGGCGCGGAGCTCGCGTGCTTCGGCCAGCAACCGCCCGGCCTCGGCCAGCTTGACCATCCCGGCTACCTGTCCCACGCCGAGCGCATCGCGATCGGTCTGCGTGGCCGAGCGCGAACTGCGGGCCGCTCCGGTCAGGAGCTGTTCGTTATCGCGTACGAATCGCTCGAGCTCGCTCACTCTCGCCTGGACGTTTGACGGGCTGGGTACCAGCGCCCGCACGGACGACTCGGGCATCCGGTTCTGCCGATCGGCGCTCTTGATGCGGTTGACGAGCTGGCTGAACTCGCTCCCGAGCGTATCGAATTCTTCCTGCGACCGCTCGACCAGTCGGCCAAAGTCGGCTTCCTTCAGCTCAGCGACGTTCGCCCGCGCCGCCGCCAGCGGCAGGCTCGCGTCGTAGGCGTGCAACTGTCGGCGGGCCAGTTCCGCTTCCTGCAACGCTTGCACGGTGGTCGAGCTGACGGTTGCCGGGAGAATCGCCGGAACCAGAAATCCCAACGCCAGAATCGCGATGGCGAGCACGACTCCGATTACCAATGGTTTCAATGTCTTGCTCCGGTGCGTTGGCCCCCATCATCCGGGGCGGGTTACCGGGTCTCCCCATTCGAGACTGCATCTCTACCAGCCGGGGCTTTTCCTGTCAATTCTCCAGCGCCGATAGCGCCAGCTGGCGCCAACCCGCGGCACCGCTCGAGCCGACCAGCCGGCCCCGTCGATCCACGACGAACACCCAGGGCACCGCGCGCACGCCCCATTGGCGCACGAACCGGTTCGCCCATCCCATCCCGTCATTATACTGCCGCCACGTCAAGCCCAGCTCGCGGCAGGCCGCAGTCATCTTCTGCTCGGCGTCGTCCAGGTTCACGCCCACCACCTGCAAGTCGGGCTGTTGAGACCGAAGCGCCTCGATCTCGCGAACGCACGCTCGGCTGCGCTCGCTGAAACCCGCCCACACCACGATCAGCACCGGACGTCCCTTCCAGCGGGCCGTATCGACCTCACTCCCATCGATAGTCTGAAACGTCAGCGAGAACGGCTCGCCAACCGCCTCATGCCGGCGCAACTGCGCCGCAAGCAGCTCTGTGACAGCGTGTCCCTTGAAATGTTGCCCGAGCAGGCCTGCCAACCGACGCTGCTCGGCCAGGTCACCGGCGGCGGCGGCCGCGTCGAAGAGCTCCGTCGCCATCCGCGGCACGTGCCGACTGCGCGGATATTGCTGGATGTAGCTGCGATACGCCTGGTGCAGCGCCGGGTCGTTGCCGGTCACCGGCGCCGAGGAGGGCTGCGAGGTGGCCGCGATCCGCGCCAGCCGCTCGCAACGAATCTTCCAATACGCCGCCTCGTACAGCGCCACCTCGCTCGGCGGATGCCGGAGGTATTCCTCGACCTGCTTTTGCAGCGGCTGATACCGGCCGCCTGAAAGCGTGCCGATCTCGAAAAGCGCTTTCAGCTCCAACCGCACGACCTCATCCCGCCGCCGCCCGCCGGGATACGCGCTCAGATACACGCGGGCACGTTCCAGCAGGGTTCGCCGCGGCTGCAACGCAGCTTCGACATTCTGGGAGTACGGTTCGGTCGCGGACAGCGCGCGGTTGGCCGCGAGAATCTCCTGCCACAGTGCCTCATCGCGCGAGACCGGCTGCGATTCCGGGAGGGTTGACCTCGACTGGGCCACGACCGCCGTCGACAGGGCGCCCAGGATCACAAGTACTCCCAGCGGCATGCCGGCACTCGGAATTCGAAGGTCGAAAGCCACAATCGAACCTCCACACCCGCTCGGTCGTGTCGTCGACATCTACCAGAACATCCAGGCCTGCGGGTTGTCCTGATAGACCGCTTGCCGGACAACCCAAATGTAGAGGAACAAGTTGGTGAAGCCGTGCACGAACACCAGGAACAGCACGCTCTTCTTCCAGTACATTAAGGCATTGAACGCGAGCCAACATGGGATGCTGATCGCCCAGTTATCCGGGTGTTCCAGCGTCGACAACAACGCAGTCAACAGGAACGACCGCCAGGCAAACGTTCCCAGCGGAATCTTCTCGAAGTTGCTCCAGTCGATCAGCGCCCGCAGCAGAAAAGCTCGCCAGAAGATCTCTTCCACCACCGCCACCGTGGTGGACGCGACGACGATTCGCGTCACGACCGTCGACCAGAACAACCCGCCGGTCCCGAGCTTGGCACGCGGATCGACCAACTCGAAGTCGCCCGGAAACAACGGGATCGGCAGGCGGTGTGGCACGCCCAGCCAGTTGAAGAAGTACTGCCCGTAATACCACCCCCCCGCGATCAGTACGCCCGCGACCGCTGCCAGCGGCAGGTGCGCTCGTCCCCACGGCGGCAGGTGTCGGCGCAGCAGCCAGACCACCGCCAACCCGCCTACGCCGCGAATCAGGCTCGCCAGCCAGCGATATTCATACGGCAGCAAGGCCGAGTCGCGCAGCAACAGCAGCACCAGGTAGACCAGCATGGGCGCCATCAGGGCGACATCCGGCCGATGCTCGGCCAGCCCATCCAACCAGGACCCGCCCTTGCCGCCGCTTAGCTTTCCCGGATTCGACATACCTCATCCAAGCGCGGTGCTGCGAGACCGCAAAACGAACACTATAGCGAGGAATCCCTGCTCTTTGAAAGGTCGGGCAGTGATCTGACCTCTCGCCGGCGCTCAGGGCTCTGATTTGTGCTGCTTCCCCCGCCGACGAGTTGCGGTATGATTCCCACGTGAGGGTTCGGCTAACCCTCGGCGGCGGATGGTGTCCACGCTGTTAACGGGATCTTTCCGCCCGACCCGAGTGCCGGCTCATCGGAATAAACACCACTTAACAGGAGTAACCCATGCGCGCCCGACACGTAACCGGAATCGCGATCGCGTTCGTCGTCACCGCCGTTGCGGCCGTGGCCCAGGACGTCGCCGAGGCACAGAAGAAGCTGCTCAGCAAACGCGCCGCCGAAGCCGATGCGTATCGCAAGCTGGCCGAAGCGGTCTACGGCGTGCAGCTCAACTCGCGGACCTACGTCAAGGATTACGTCACCGAGTCGGACGAAATCCGCGGCGCGGTCGACGAATTCATCAAAGGTATCCGGCTCGGCGACCCCGTCTGGTACGACGACGGCTCCTGTGAAGTGCCCGCCGAGGTGACTGTCGCCAAGGTCATCGAGACTCTGCGAAGCTCGCACGACCGCTACTATGACGGCGACAGCGTCAAGGCCAGCGACTTCGAGCTGATCACCCGGCGGATCGACAAGAAAGTGATCAAGGTGATCGGCATGGGCGCGCCGCGTGAGGATCTGCCGCCCGACCTGCCCGAGGGCGTCGCCGATATGCTCGGGCCACCGCCGGGCGGGCCCAGCAGCGGACCGCCACCAATCCCCGACATCTGGAAAGTGGTCGGCCCACAGGCCCGGCTGATGGCCATCGGCGGCGCGAGAAAAGACGCCCAGCGCAGGCTCGCCGAGCGCATCAAGGGCTTGCGGCTGACTGCTCGGACGCAGGTCCGCGACTTCATGACCGAAAGCGACCAGATCACGACGGAATTGAGCGCCAGTCTCCTCGGCGCCTACGAAGTCGGCCGCCCGTATCTGCACCACGACGAGCTGATCGCCGAGGTCACCATGCGCGTGCCGACCGAGCAGGTCATCACGGCGATCAAGACGCTGCACAGCCGGCACTACAAGGGCGACGACGTGAAGGGTCACGACATCGAGAAGATCGTCAAGCGCGTGATCAAGAAAGACTTCGAAGCCACTGGCATGAGTGTCCCGGCCCCGCAGTTCATTCACAAGTACGAGCGGCGCGCCCAGGTCGATCTGCCCAACTGGTCGATTGGGATGATCGAGGCCCAGGGCGAGGGTACCGATGAGGACATCGCCAGCGCGCAGGGCCGCCTCAAGGCCGCCCGCGCCGCCGAGCTGGACGCCCGCCGCAAGCTGGCCGAGCGCATCGCGGGACTGAACATCATCGCCGAAACGACCGTGCGCGACTTTACCACGCAGTACGATCATCTTTCGTCGTTGGTCGACGCGGTCATGGTCGATGCCGCAGTGACCGACACGCGTTTCACCAGCGACACCGCCATCGTCACGGTGCAGGTCCCTGGGATGCGTGTTTGGGCGGTGGTCAACAGTGAGCTCGTCCGCCAGCAGCGGCAACCCTGAGCCGCCCCGCTTAGCGCCGATCATAGAGCACAGTGAGAGCGTATAGGTAAAGGAGCCCGCCATGAGAGACGGCTTTCGTCGCCTGATCCTGGGAATCTGCGCCACGCTGGCGCTGGTCGCCTTCTCCGGCTGCACGCAGCACGAGCACCGCAAGGTCAAGGTCACCGAGGAGCAACACGAAGGCGAAGTGATCGAAGAGGCGCAAGGCCAGGAAATGATCGTGGAATGACACTGCCTGGCGATGCGCCCGTTGCCAACGACCTCAGACCGCCGGGTTGACACAACCGGCTCACGCTTTTCGACAGACCGCAGCGCCCGAGCTTCAGTCGCGCTGCGCGCGGTGGCACTCGGTCTGACACTCGGACTCTGGGCAGCGAACAGCGCCCGCGCTCAGATCGCCGGGGCTATGTCGCCAAGCGATCGCAGCTTCCTCGAATGTCTGGCGCTGGCCCGAGCCCGGACCGATCTGCACGGCCAGGTCGTACGCCTGCCGCTGGCCGACGACCTCACCGTCGGCGACTGGGCCGCGCGGGACATCACCCGACAGCGGGAGCTGCGATTGTGGGTGCGCACGCGCACGCGCACTGGCAATGTGCGCCTCTACTCCGACGCCACCTGTGACGTGGACGTCCGCGTCGCACCTGCCGACTTATCGGCGCGCCTGGTCGAAATGCTCAGCCAACCCCCGCCCGATCAGAGCCGGCCGCTCACGGCCGCCGACGTCACCAACGCGGCCCCCAAATGGCCGGCTCTCTGGAGCACCGGCAGCGCGGCGCTGATCGAGAAGACCCCCGCGCGCGCACCTGTCGGTTGGGAGGACATCAGCAGCGAGGGCGTCCAGCTCGCCCGCCAGGCGGCGGCCGCCGACGCAATCCACGCCCTGCTCGAACAGGCCGGCCGATTGAAACTGACTCCCGCTTATCGCCTGCACGAGTTCTTCGAATCCGACCGGGAGGTCTTCGACGCCGTCTACGAAGCCGTCAGGGACACGGCCGACATCCTGGTCGAAAACGCGCCGGACCAGGTCGCCGTCGCTCAGGCCCAGCTCGGGATGACCGAGCTGATCCGCATTCTCACGACCGTTCACCAAGGGCATTACCACGGAGACCTGTTCCACGCTCCGGACTTCCGCGAGATGGCTCTGAACACCAGGCAGTCGCGCCTCCGGGCGACCGGCCTGGCCACCCCGCCCGACTGCTATCGCCAGCACCAGCCGTATCGACTGACCAACCTCAGCATGCCGTCCTGGGTCAAGACAACGCTGACCGCCACGGGGCGTCACGAGCCGGCTGACGGGCCGGAGCTCACCCGCGAGAAACGCATCGAACGCGCCCGCTCCGACGGAATGAACCAGCTGCGAAAGAAAGTCGAGGCCCTGATCGTCAAAAACAACCTCACGGTCGAGCGTTTGCTCGACGATCGGCGGGATTTGAAGGATGATGTCGTTATCTTTCTCGGCGGGGCGCGCGTGGTCGGAGAACCTCGCACGCTCCCCGACGGGAGCCTGACCATCGACGTGGAATTGCCACTCGAACGGCTCTGGCTGATCGTTTCCCGGGGCATGGAGCGGACGGAGGCTGAACAAGCCCACGACGCCACAACTACGTCACCAGTGCAAGAGGACACACCATGAGATGCATCGCCTGTCTCGTTGGATTGCTGACTGCCCTGCCGGCGCTCGGTCAGCAGACGCCGGCCGGCCCTGGTACCACCGCGTCAGACGAACCGAAGATCGTGACGGTCACCGCGGAAGGCTACAACCGTGACGATGCCGTCAAGCGGGCGTTGCGGATGGCACTCGAGCAGGGTGCCGGCGTACAAATCGCCGCTTATTCCAAGGTCGAGAACTACATGCTGCTGCGCGATACGATCTACAGCCGGGCG
>CAZDTB010000041.1:0-4208 GCA_964508075.1 uncultured Planctomycetales bacterium | reverse complement strand
CTGGAAGAGAAGCCGGGGGCGGGCGGCACGGCGATCGTCACGCTCGAGGCCACCGTCCGCCCCGACGCCGTCGCCGCCACCTGGGGCGAGGTCCAGAACGTGCTCGATCAGATCGGCCGGCCCCGGATCATGGTCTGGATCGACGAGCACATCGATGGCGATCTCCAGAAAGACTCGATCGTCGCGACGCGCATCGAGGAACTGTTCACCAAGGCGGGTTTCGACCTGGTCGCGCGAAACGCGGTCGACGATATCCGTCGCCGGGCCAGCGCGGAGGCTCGCGAAGAGGGTAACGCCGCCAAGCTCGCCCAGTTGGCGAAAGACATGGGCGCCCACATCCTGATCCGCGGCAGCGCCAACGCCAACCGGGCCGGGATCGAGAACCTCTACGACATCCCCGCCGCGTTCTACAACTGCGACGTCCAGGCCCGCGTCTACTACGCCGATACCGGAAAGCTGATCGCCAGCGAATCACTGCCGCAGACGCGCGCCGGGGTGCGCTCGCGCAAGGAATTCAGCCCGCAGGCCGCCCGTTCGGCCCTGGTCAAGGCCACCTTCCCCGAAACCGACAACCCGGCCCTGCGGCCGCCGCTGGCGAACCGCATCTACGAAGCCGTCATGGAGCAGTGGTCGACACAGATCACGGCCGGCGGCGAGATCGAGCTGGAGATCCAGGGTCTCGATTTCCGGAGCTACCTCAAGCTCAAGAAGGCCCTGGCCGAGGTGACGAACGTCAAGCGCGTCGATGGCGACTTCACCAACGGCATTGCCACATGTCGCATTCGCGCCGACCTCGCCGCCGACACGTTGGCCGAGCAACTGACCGAACCGCCCTTCGAGCAATGGTTAGAGGTCACCGATCTCAAGCTCAACCGCATCCGGGCCAAGGCGGTGGCCAGGCCGTAGTGGCCGACAGTTCGAAGGGACCGTCGACAGCTGGCAAGTGGTGGAATTCGGTGGGGTATGGTAGCTTACGCATCATGGTTCTTGTCCGTCAGTCTCCGATCCTGAAGGGACGGGGCACCCTGGTTCTCCGACAAGTCAGGGACCTTGATCATGAATGACCCAGCCGAGAGCGGAAGCGACGCCGTCCGAAGTGCGGCACTGAAGACCGGCGTGAGCCGCATCACACTACACGGCGTACCGCATCAAGCCGGAATCGCGGCCGAGCTCTTCAAGGAGATCGGCAACCAGAAGATCAACGTGGCTGACATCATCCAAAGCGTCAGCACGCGCGGACGAAACGTCACGATGTCCTTCATCGTCGCGGCGGAGCAGACCGACCAGGCTCGCGCCGTCAGCCGCAAGATCGCCCGGAGCTTGGGGGGTGGCGAAGTCGAGACCACCAGGAAGCTCGCGCGTTTGCGCGTGGTCGGCATGGGCATGCGCTCGCACAGCGGCGTCGCCGCCAGGCTGTTCGAGGCCATCGCCGCCCAGGGCATCAACATCGAGAACATTTCCACCGGCGAGATTGTGATCAGCGTGCTGGTCCCCGAGAAAGACGCTCAGCGAGCCCTCGCGGCCGTGCAAGACGCGTTCGGGCTGGAGAAAGAACCCGGCTGATCGAGCACTCAAACGCGGCAGCACCATCAGAGAGCCGAGCACGGCCGGCAGCGTAAGAACGCCTTACTAAACAGGGTGGCACGGGCGTCTCGCCCGTGTCGCCACCGGCGGGACGCCGGTGCCACCCTGCCTGTGTCAGTTCCCCTGGACCCGGTAGCGAAGCTCCCCGCCGACGATCGTCATCGCCGCCCGGCCGCGGACCGGCCAGCCGTCGAACGGGGTGTTGCGGCTCTTGGAGCGCATCCGCTCGGCATCGATCGTCCACTCAGCTTCGGGGTCGATCAGCGTGACGTCCGCCGGGCCGCCGACCTTTAGCATCCCGCCCGGCACGCCCAGCAACTGTGCCGGACAGGTCGACATGGCGGCGATCAGCCGCGGCCAGTCGAGTACCTCAGACTCGATCAGCGCCCGGATGAACAGCGGCAACGCGGTTTCCAGACCGATGATGCCGAACGGGGCGTCCTGGAAGCCGAGCTCCTTCTCCGAGTTGACCTGCGGGGCATGATCAGTGACCAGACACCCGATCGTGCCGTCGCGCACCCCTTCCAGGCAGGCCTGCAAGTCACTCTGGCTACGCAGCGGCGGATTCATCTTGCAGTTCGCGTCATAGCGGGCGCACATCTCCTCCGTCAGCAGCAGGTGCTGCGGGCAGACCTCGGCGGACACTGGCAGACCCTCCTGCCGTGCCCGACGGACCAGATCGACCGTGCCGGCAGCGCTGACGTGCGCCACGTGATAGCGAACGCCAGCCTGCCGCGCCAGCGTGATGTCGCGCTGCGCCATGATAACCTCGGCGATGGCGGGCAACGCGGGCAGTCCCAGCCGCGTCGCGGTCAGGCCGGCGTTCATGCAGCCGCCCCGAGTGAGCGATTTGTCTTCGCAATGCTGGATAAACAACCGGTCGAACTGGCTGACGTAGCTCATCGCCCGCAGGCAGACGCCCGTATCAGCGATCCCCTCGCCGTCGTCGCTGAAGGCAACCGCCCCCGCCTTGACCATCAACCCGATCTCGGCCAGCTGCTGCCCGGCACGGTTCTTCGTCAACGCACCAATCGGATACACGCGCGTCTGCGCCGTCAGCTCCGCCGTCCGCAGCACGAACTCAATCTCCGCGTCGCTGTGCAGCGGCGGATCGGTGTTCGGCATGCACGCCACGGCGGTGAAGCCGCCGGCGGCGGCGGCCGCGGTACCGGTCTCGATCGTCTCCTTGTCCTCGTAACCCGGCTCACGCAGGTGGACGTGCATGTCGATCAGCCCGGGGGTGACCAGCCAGCCGGACGCGTCGATCACCTCATCCGCCGCCCCGGCCGCCTCGCGGCCCAGCGCGGCGATCTGGTCGCCGACGATCAGCACGTCCGTTCTCTCGTCGATCTCCTGCGACGGATCGATCACCCGCCCGCCGCGGATCAGGATGCTTCTGCTCATGTCATCGCTCGCTGTTCGCTCGCTCGAAACTGCGGTCACACCAGCCCGGTCTGCTGCTGACGGTTGTCGGGTATCATAATGCGATCGCCCCGGTCGTGGTACGGTAACCGGCCCACGGAGTCCTGACCGTGTCGCAATCACGTTCCGCACTGGCCGATTTGTCGGAAACGCACGCGCTCGTGCTCGACGGCGCCACGGGTACCGAGCTTGAGCGTCGCGGTATCCACTCGCCGCTACCGCTCTGGTCCGCCGGGGCGCTGGTTGCACACCCCGACGTGGTCGAGGCAATCCATCACGATTACGTGGCCGCCGGAGCCGACATCGTTGTCGCCAACACGTTTCGGGCCAACGTCCGCACGCTGCGGGCGGCCGGAATGCAGGAGCGCGGCGAGGAGCTCAACCGAACGGCGATCAGACTAGCGCGGCAGGCTGCGCAGCATTACGTCGACCGGTTGAAAACCGGTCCCACAGATGTAGCGGCCGGCCCCCGTACCGGCCGAGACCACCGGCGGGACGCCGGTGCCACACAGGAAACGGACCACCGGTTACAAACCGGTGCGACACAGGGCCAGCTCATCGTCGCCGCGAGCGTGGCGCCGGTCGAAGACTGCTATCACCCCGAGCGTGTGCCGGACGAAGCGGTGCTCCACGACGAGCACGGCCGGATGCTAGCATGGCTGAAGGCCGCCGGGCCGGATCTCATCTGGATCGAGACTATGGGCACGGTGCGCGAGGCCCAGGCGGCGGCACAGGCGACCAGCCAGACCGAAATGCCGTTCGTCGTCTCGTTCGTCGTGCGCGAAGACGGAAACCTGCTCGGCGGTGAACCGTTGGAGCAAGCCGTGGACGCCATCGAGCAATTCGAACCAACCGCGATCGGCCTGAACTGCATCCCCCCCACCGGCATGACCACCATCCTGCCAAGCCTGCGAAAGACCACGGCACGCCCGTTGGCGGCGTACGCCCACATCAACAACCCAACGCCGATCTTCGGCTGGAGCTACTCGCAGACCGCTACCCCGGAGCAGTACGCCGAGCACGCCAAACGCTGGCTCGAGCTCGGCGTCTCAATCGTCGGCGGGTGTTGCGGGACGACGCCTGCTCACATCCGCGCCGTCAAAGATGTAGTCTCGCGCGGGCACGCCCGTTGAGAGTCCCCGACAGAACTAGCCCGGACTATTCATACCGCAGAGAGCGCGGAGAGCGCAGAGTGTTGTTGA
>CAZDTB010000040.1:0-17240 GCA_964508075.1 uncultured Planctomycetales bacterium | reverse complement strand
CAGCAAATCCTGCCGTTCCTCAAGGAGCGCATCGCGAACACCTGGAGCGCCGGCGACCGCTGCCTGCGCCTGGCACAGTCGGGCCCGACCGTGGTCTTCGTCGTCGGCGTCAACGGCACCGGCAAGACCACCAGCGTCGCCAAGCTGGCCAGCTACCTGGCCAAGCAGGGCAAGTCGGTCCTGCTCGGCGCCTGCGATACTTTCCGCGCCGCGGCGATCGACCAGCTCGGCATTTGGGCGGAGCGTTGTGGCGTTGAAATCGTCAAGCATCAGCCGGGCAGCGACCCGGCCGCCGTCGCGTTCGATGCGTGCGAAGCGGGCGTGGCCCGGGGTGTTGATGTCATCCTGCTGGACACGGCCGGTCGGCTGCACACGCAGGAACACCTGATGCGTGAGCTGGGCAAGATCCAGCGCGTGGTGGCCAAGCATATTCCTGATGCTCCGCACGAGGTGATGCTCGTGCTCGATGCCACGATCGGGCAGAACGCGTTGCAGCAGGCCAAGGTGTTTTCCGATGTGGTCGAGGTGACCGGGCTGTTCCTGGCGAAGTTGGACGGCTCGGCCAAGGGCGGGATCGTGGTCGGCATTCGCGACCAGTTCGACATCCCCGTGAAATTCGTCGGGCTGGGCGAGACGATCGACGACATCGAGCCGTTCGACCCCGACGCGTTCGTCGAAGCACTCTTCGCCGGCCTGTAACGATAAAGCACGACGGAGGAAGAGCCGCGGACTTTCAGCCCGCGCGGACACTCGTTTCTGCCGAAACCCACGTCTCACCGAATCGAGCAGGGTTTCCACAGGTCTTACACGTCCAGCGGAGGCGTCCCCGATGCACCCGTTATTGAGCGAGTTCGAGCGGAATGTTGCGTCGTCACCGGACCGGCCGGCGGTGTGCGACCAGAGCCTGATCCTGGATTACAGGAGTCTGCATGTGGTTGCCGCCGGGCTCGCCGGGCAGATCCGATCCGAGACCGAGCAGGCGCGGGTGGGAATCATGGCGCCGACATCGTCGGCATGTGCGACGGCGATCATGGCCTGCTGGTACGCCGGCCGGACCCCGGTGCCGCTGAATTTCCTGCTCGGAGAGCAGGAGCTGGGTCAGGTCGTGCATGACGCCGGGCTCGATTGCGTCCTGACGATCGAGCACTTCTCGGCGGCGCTGGCGCCGACCGGGCTGAAGACGCTGCTGCTCAGCGCGCAAACGCTCGTCCCGGGGCAGATCGAGACGCCGTCGGCCAAAGCCAGCGACACCGCGGCGATCATCTACACGTCGGGCACCTCGGGCACGCCCAAGGGCGTCTGCCTGAGCTTCGACAACCTGGTGCGAAACGCGCACGCGTGCATCGAGCACGCCCGCATAGACACCAAGCAAGTTTTTCTGAGCGTGATTCCACAGTTCCACAGCTTCGGCTTCACCGTTGGAACCGTGGCGCCGCTCCTGCTTGGCGTGACCGCCTGGTACCTGCCGCGTTTCAGCCCCGCGATGGTCGTCAGCACGGTCGCCGAGAAGGGTGTGACGATCTTGATCGCGATCGCGAGTATGTACGGCGCCTTGGCAAAGATAAAGAGCGCTGACCGTGCCGCGCTCGCGTCGCTCTATTTGGCGATCAGTGGCGGCGAGCCGCTCTCACCCAGGGTTGTGGAGGCGTTCCACAAACGTTTCGGCATCGAGATCATGGAGGGCTATGGGCTAACGGAATCGTCGCCGGTGGTCGCCGTGAACATGCCGTGGGAGCACCGGTCGGGTTCGGTGGGTCGCCCGTTGCCGGGAATCGACGTGAGCGCCGTAGACGAGATGGGCCGCGTGCTGCCGGCCGGCGAGGTGGGCGAACTGGTCATCCGAGGCCACGGCGTGATGCAGGGCTACCACAACCAGCCGGACGCAACGGCGGCGGTAGTCCAGGACGGGGCGCTTCACACCGGCGACATGGGACGCGTGGACCCTGACGGCTTCATCCATATCACCGGCCGGGCGAAGGAAATGATGATCGTCGGCGGAGAGAACGTCTTCCCGATCGAGATCGAAGCGGTCCTGTGCGAACACCCGGCGGTCGCCGAGGCGGCGGTGGTGGGGATGCCGGACGATGTGCGCGGGGAACTCCCGCTCGCGTATGTCCTGCTGCACGAAGGCGCCGAGGTCGACGAGAAGCAGCTGCGCACTTACTGCCGCCGGCATCTTGCCGGTTACAAGGTGCCCCGAGAGATCCGCATCGAGCAGGACCTCCCCCGCGGCCCGACCGGGAAGATCCTCAAACGCGAGCTGAAGATCAAGCCAACGCCGTAACCGGGTCCCCATTGTTGACCAGGGCGGTTCTGGAGGGGGCCAAGTGCACGCCGACATCCACGTCGTATTCGTCGTCGCCGGGCACAATCTTGGTGCGAACGACCTCCGCCCGCCGGCTGACCATCAGCCCCAACCCGGGGGGCGCGCTCTGCCCCGGCAGATGCGAGGTCAGCTCGTAGCGTTGCCCCGCGCGCACGCCGTAGCCCAACGGCACGCGCAGGCGCATGCCGCTGGCGGATACATCCACGCAAAGACACCGAAAGATCGTGGAGCTGTGACCGTCGATCATCCACAGGTTGCCGGTGACCGCCTCCCGGTATTCGCTCCGGCGTTCACCGATCTGGGGCCCCGGCTGGGGCAGGGACGTACCTGGACGAACCGACATGGCGCTACCTCCGTCCCCCGGAAGGTTGCCGATCCCCAAATTCCTACCGATCCTGTGGCTCGCCGTCGGGTTGCTCGCCGCCTAGCCCGAGCTCGCGCAACCAACGTTCGGCGTCGTCGGGTTTGAGCCCACGACTTTTTTCGGGCGGCTCCAGCGGTCTTGGCTGCTCGCGCGTCAAGTCGCGCTGGACCACGGCCCAAAACACATCCGAGCGCACACTCCTCGCTTTGCGACGCCGTGCTGCGCGCGCAACCTCCCGATCCGAGGACACTACGATCAGACGTCTGGCCGCTGAGTGGGCGTCGAGCGTTCTTGCGAGAACGTCATCCGCACTAAGGCCGCCGCTGTACGTGACAGCGACGTCCGGGTCGCTGATTTGACCGGCCAACGCCTCGGTTGGCTCCGGCCCATCGAAGATGACAGCGACCTTTTCGCCGGTTCGCCGAGCCCACTGGCCCAACAGGCGGCACAGTGTCGAGCGGCTCGGGGGTCGCTCAGGGTCATTGTCCAGGGCAGCAAAGAGCAGGTTGTTGCCGTCGATCAGAATAGGCATGTTCTGCTCTCGTTTACAAGGATAAACCGAACCACAGAGATCGTCAAACAGAAACCGCTCCCGGGAACGGTCTCGCTCGCCAAATAGGCCACATCTGCACCAGTTGTCCGGCAGATTATCGCCCCATCTCAGCTCAACGTTCACGCCGAGGCGACAGGCTGCACGCTGCCGCCCGATGTGCGATCGCTCCGGCTGACGGCGCCACGGCCGAACGAGCCCCGCGCCCGATAACGGTGCCCCCCCCCGGGACGCTTGGTCGGCCGCCGTATGCGGCCCGGCCACGCCGTAGGATAGCCGCGTTTCGCGGCTTCCCGCATCCCGGTCGAGGTAGCCGACGTAGAATGCAGCGAATCGTTCCTGGGCGCGGACGATCAGGTTTGGACCGGGCGCAGTTCAACATCGCGATCGAATGGGGTATAACACGAGTCGTTTTGGCGAGGGAGCGATCTGAGTCTGTCTGTCCGGAGGACGCCAACACAAGGAGATACGGGTGCGACGGATAGTGTTGATGGCATTGGCGGGGTTGCTGGTCGCCGAGGTAGCCTGGGCGCAGCGCAAACCGATAGTCCCGATGGCCGCGGTGAACGACGGCGTGAAGCTGCGCGGCAAGACCAAGGTTCTGTATCTTCTGCGCCAGCTCGATCTGACCAAGGAGCAGCGTGAGCATGCCCGCGGGCTGATCACGACCATCATCGACACGGGGGCGGAGCAGGACCTCTCGCTGGAGCAGGTCTACACGCTGATGGCCGAGATGCAGCAAGCGGAGGCGGACGGCGACGAGGAGCGCAAGCAGGAGATCACCCGGCAACTACGTGAGCTCGGCAAAGGCTCCGACAACCACGAAGAGTTCTTCATGAACATGGAGAGCGTGCTGACCGACGAGCAGAAGGCCAAGCTCAAGGCGGCGCGCGAGCGGCTGGAGCGGAACCCCAGCGGCGCGTTGCGCCCGGTGGACATGTTCCGGGCCGTCCAGGAACTTGACCTGAGCAAGGAGCAACAGGAACACGTCAAGGGACTGCGCGACAAGCTGCGCCGGGCGCTGCGCGGTGCCCAGGCGATCAAGGACAAACAGCGCTTCCAACTGATGAACGGGTTGCTAGACGCGATCATCTCCAAGCTGACGCCCGAGCAGCAGAAGCAGTTCGAGCTCACCCTCGCCAAGCTGCGACCCGACCTGGCATACCGCCTGCGCGTCCTGACCGAGGAGAAGGAAGAGGCCGTCCAGCAGAGGAAAAAGGGCCAGGCCGAGACCGATGCGGAGACCGACACGGAGGACGAGTAGAACGCACCGGTGGGCGCGGCGGCGCGACAGTTGCACCGAGGAGGGTCAAGCCGTACGCTGAGCGAGGCCGTCGAGCGGCAACGATACCGCCGAGGTCGACTTGCGGAACATCTATTGAAACGAGTCAAGGAGAAGCTTATGCGTCGCCTGATGCTACCTGGGATCGCTGTGTTTTGGTTGGTCGCTGTCTGGCCGGCGCTGGCGGGAGCGGAGATTCCGGAGGCAGCGCTCAACAATAAGACCAAGCTGCTCGGGCCCAGGAAGGCCGCTTACCTGATGCGCCAGCTCGACCTGACCGAGCAGCAGGCCGCCCACGCCCAAGGCCTGATCGACTCGATCCTCCCCGGCGATGAACAGGTCCCCATCAATGTCAATGAGGTCCGCCAGATTTGGAAGGAAATCGAGCAAGCCAAGGCCACGAACAATCAGGCCAAGGTTGACGAGTTCGCCCAGCAGTTGCAGCAGATGGGAAAGGAGGCCACCGGCGACGCCGAGTTCTATGAAAACATCACCGCGCAACTGACCGACGAGCAGAAGCAGAAGCTGGCGGCGGCGCAGGCCCGGCTCGAACGAAACCCCAGCGGGGCGCTGCGACCGATCGACCTGCTGCGGGCGGCGTGGGAGCTGAACCCGACAACGGAACAAATAGCCCAACTGCGTGTGGCGCAGGAGGAGATGCGGAAGATGCTCTACCCGATCCTGCGGCCAAACCTGGAGCTGAAGCTGAAGTTGATCAACTTCATCCACGACGAAGCGCGCGCCATCCTGACCCCCGAGCAGCGTGCCAAGTGGGACCTGCGCGTCCGCGCCCTGCGACCAGACCTGATCGCGGAAGGTCTGCGCGTCAAGCTGCCAGAGCCTGCCGAGACCGATCCACCAGCCGACGAGTAGCGCCAGCCCGCGGAAGACTGACGCGAAGCCAAGAACCACCCGTGCCCCACCCCTGAAACGAGTGGGGCACCCGGCCAAATGCGCGGGGTGCTCAAGCCATTCAAGCTACGGATCCGATACAACTGATAGCGCCACAGTTTGGACAGCCATCGCCCAAGGACGACCCGCGATGGTCGGGGCATCCAAGTGTTCGGCGTTGTCGCTTCTCTCATTCCACCAGGAGGTCGGAACCATGCCACGCACGAGTTTCATCCGGATCTGTATCACTCCGCTTGCCTGTATCGTTTTCGCCGTGTCGATCGCCGGAGCACAGACCGTCTGGCACGTCGACGACGACGCCCCCAATGATCCGGGCCCCGGTGACCCCGGTATCAGTGATCCGCTCGAAGACGGTTCCGCCGACCACCCCTTCGACGCAATTCAGGAAGGCATCGATGTCGCTGTGGACGGAGACACGGTGCTGGTCGCGGAGGGCACCTACACCGGTCCTGGCAACCGCGACATTGACTTCCACGGCAAGCTCATCACGGTCCGGTCCCAGAGCGGTCCACAACGGTGCGCCATACGCTGTCAGGGCGACGGCTGCGCGGTTTACTTCCACGATGGAGAGACCGCCGATACCGTATTTGAAGGCTTCCAAGTAACGGACGCATCTGCCGACGAGCAAGCTTCTGCCGCCCTGGTCTGCATCGCTTCCAGTCCAACAATAGCCAACTGCATCATCATGGATAACAACTGCGTTGGCGTCTTGTGCTTGGCCAGCAGCGCGGTTATCCGCAATTGCACGATCGCGGAGAACACTGATGCCCCCGTGTACAGCGGCTGCGCCGCGGGTATTACCCTGGTAGCAGGCAACGTGACGCTCGAAGAATGCACGATCGCCAGGAACGCCGGCGTGAGCCACGGAGGCGTCGCACTCTTAGGCGGACACCACATACTTCTTCGATGCACGATTGCGGGGAACTTCGTGATCCCCTCTAGTGTAGTGTCTCACAAATACGATACCGTGGTGGGGCAGGCCTCCGTGCCTGTCACGGCGGGCAGGGACGCCCGCCCCACCTCTACAGAAGGTTGCTTGTTTCTGAGACAGTACACTAGCGCCGGCGCGGGCGGCGTGGCAGTTGACTGGGCTGACGCCACAATCGAGAGTTGCGACATCACAGGAAACATAGCTGGATACTACGGCGGTGGCATTTTCGCCGATAACAGCAATGTGCTGGTGGCCGGTTGTCGGGTCGTGGGAAACACGAGCACAATGTCAGGGGGCGGCATATGCGTCTCCCGGGGTGATGCCCTCATACGCGATTCCGAAGTATCAGACAACTACTCACACACAGCGGGAGGTATCGCTGAGATTTTCACGCACCTGCGGGTCGTTGACTGCATCATCGCTCACAATACCGCGGAATGGCGCGGCGGCGGTGTGAGTGTCTCCGGCACGGTACTGATTGATCGATGCACGATCGTGTCAAACGTGTCTCATGATTCTGGAGGCGGTCTCAGTCAAAGCCACGCAGACCTTACTCTCGGCAATTCGCTAATCGCGCGCAATACGGCGGACTACAGAGGCGGTGGCCTGTATCTCCTCCTGGGGACCGCGGCGATCGCCAACTGTACGATCACGGGAAATGTCAGCGACGACAGTCATGCGGGGGCTACGATGATCACCTGGTCCGGCTCGTCACTGACAAACTCCATCGTCTGGGCAAACTCATCCCCGGATGGCGTGCAACTGTCTGTGCATTGCCTGAGCGGGCCCGTGCCCATCGCCTTCAATGCCATCGAAGGAGGCCAGGACTCCGTGGAAGACGAAGGTTCGTACTCGTTGCTTTGGGGACCCGGTAATATCGACGCCGACCCGCTCTTCATCGATCCCGGCGAGAGTGACTATCGCTTGGGCCCCGGCTCGCCGTGCATCGATGCCGGCTGCAACTGCGGCGTGCCGCTGGATGCGGACGACGCCGACGGCGACGGCGATGTCGACGAGTTCGTGCCGTTCGATCTCGACGGCGAGGGGCGCTTCTTTGATGATCCCAACACGCCGGACTCCGGCAGCGGCTTGCCGCCCATCGTGGATATGGGCGCTTACGAGTTCGGCGGGAGCGACCTGCCGCCCTGCCGGGGCGACCTGGACGGCGACCGCGATATCGATATGGCCGATCTCTCCGTCCTGTTGGCCAACTACGGAATGTCGGATGGCGCCAGCGGCGCGGACGGCGACATGGACTGCGACGGCGACGTTGCTCTTGCTGATCTCGGCGTACTGCTATCACGCTACGGGACGAGTTGCCCCTGACCCCACAGGCCGCTTGGCCAGCTCTCCTCGCTCATGTGACGCTCCGAGCCGGCACGCTCCCGGCGGGCACGTCATGCAAGAATACGACGCCGGTCTTGTCGACCGACGTCGTATTCGCCGGGCCCCCCAATCCGCGGCCGCCTGAAGGAGGCGGCCACGCTGATTCTTCCGCGCGTCACGGCTAGGTTTCGACGAAGCGCTCCTTGAGATCCCGGTAGGCCTCGCACTGCTCGGGATCCTTGCAGCAGATGTCGCGGATGTGCTCATAGAACACCTCCGGCTTGAGGCCGATGTCCCTCCGCAGATGGCACTTCAGCGCGATGCGCGGCTGCGTCGTGTTCGTTCCCGTCAAGAGAGAACGGATGAAGACTTGACCCTTCCCGGCGTGACACTTCATTTCCCGGTTGAGCCTCTGCTCCAGCTCGGAGAGGTTGGCGCCCTGCTCTTCCGCCGTGATCGGCGGGCCGAACCGCTCGCCGACGCGTGAGATTTTTCTTTTAGGAGGCTCGGGCTCAGGTTCCGGCTTCGGCTTACCCAAGAAAGAGGACCACATCATCTAACCACCCTCGTGACAGCACTGACCACAAAGCCGCCCGGTACGCTTCGCCTGCGGCGGGAGCGCTCACACGAACGCTCTTGTGGGGCCCAAACCGCGCACGAACGGGGCCAAAACCCGATCTCGGCAGGTTGCCCAGCGTCGTGAGGGGTTTCGATCCGCCCAACCGGCTGGCTCCCCTGCCGCGACTTCCCTGTCGTCGCAGCTTCATGGATCGGGGCGTGGCGTGCCGACTCGCATAATCGATAACGACTAAGACGAGTCCGTCAGAGTCCGGCCGGCCGCCAGCCGCGTCCTCTAATATCTTAGCGGCTACCGAATGTCAGTAGAACACAGTTTTCCAAAAACTAGGCCGATCCGTACCCGTTGGGGTGGGCCTGGTGCCAGCCCCAGGCGCTCGCGATGATCTCCTCAACATCAGTGTAGCGCGGATCCCAGCCATAATGGCGACGCAGCTTATCGGAATCGGCGTAGAGCTCGGGGGGATCTCCAGGACGGCGATCTGTCAGAACGGTCGGGATCGCGTGCCCCGTCACTCGCCGCGCCGTCGCGATGATCTCCAACACGCTGCATGCTCTTCCGGTGCCGACGTTGAAGGCCTGGGCCTGTCCCTCGGTCAGCCGCTCCACGGCGAGCAGGTGTGCCTCGGCGAGGTCGTCGACGTGGATGTAGTCGCGGATGCAGGTGCCATCGCGGGTCGGATAATCGGACCCGAAAACGCCGATCGATTCACGCTGCCCGAGCGCGACCTGCAATACCAGCGGGATCAAGTGAATTTCGGGCTTGTGATCCTCGCCGATGGTCCCGTCGGCGGCGGCGCCGGCGGCGTTGAAGTAGCGCAGCGCGACCGAGCCCAACCCCCAGGCGGCGGCCGAATCGCGCATGGCCCATTCCATCGCCAGCTTGGTGGCCCCGTAGGGGTTGATCGGGTCCTTCGGCATATCCTCGGTTATCGGAAGACTCTCGGGCATCCCGTAAACCGCACACGAGCTGCTGAACACGATTCGCTTGATTCGGGCGCTCTCCATCGCTTCGAGCAGCTTGAGCGTATTGGCAACGTTGTTGCGATAGTACCTCAGCGGCTGCCGTACGGACTCACCGACGTTCAGGTACGCCGCGAAGTGCATCACCGCGTCAAAGCGTCCGGGTGGCAGGACCTGTTTGAGCTTCTCGACGTCGGCGAGGTCACCCTCGATGAACTCGGCACCACGGTCGACCGCCTGGCGATGGCCGGCCACGAGATTGTCGTAGACGGTAACATCGTGTCCGGCGGCGACCAGACGCTTGACGCAGTGACTGCCGACGTAGCCGGCCCCGCCGGCGACAAAGACTCTCATGCGTTGATTCCTTCCCGCGGTTTGCGCCCGCGCCGATCGCGGCCCGGCGCTCAGCGTGCATCATCCGGATTGTCGGGTGGGCGTCAATCGGCGAAGCGGCCGCGATGACGTTTTGGGCCCAAGCGTTGTGAGTGCGGGGCGCGTCGGCTACATTCCAGGCGTGACACCTCCGGAGATGACCAGTTCGGAAAACGCGGCCGACCCGGCCCCGGTCAAACCGCCCGCGGCGGAGACTCTGACGCCCGCGATGCGCCAGTACTGGGAGCAGAAACAGCAGGCGGCCGGTGCACTGCTGCTGTTTCGTATGGGTGATTTTTACGAGCTGTTTTACGACGACGCCAAGCTGGCGGCCAAGGCGCTCGGGATCGCGTTGACCTCGCGCGACCGGGGCAAGACCCCGCTGGCGGGCATCCCGCACCACGCGTTGGATGGTTACCTCGCCAAGCTCGTCGCCGCCGGTTACAAGGTCGCCATCAGCGAGCAAGTCGAAGACCCGAAACAGGCCAAGGGCGTGGTCAAGCGGGCTTTGGTCCGCATCGTCACGCCGGGCACGCTGACCGACGACGGCCTGCTCGAAGGCACGCAGAGCAACGTGCTCGCCGCCCTGTGCCAGCACGGCGACGAGACCGGCATCGCCACGCTCGAACTGTCCACCGGCCAACTCTATGTCCAGCTTTGTGATGAAAGCCGACTGCTCGACGAGCTGTGCCGCATCGATCCGGCGGAGGTTTTGCTGGCGGAGTGGCCGGAGGTCGGTCGACACCCGCTCGAACCCGAGATTCGCGAGCGCACCGGCGCGGCGGTGACGTACCGCCCCGCGACCGATTTCAACCCACACCGGGCCGAGCAGCTGCTCGAAGAGCAGTTCGAAACGCGCGGCCTGATCGGCTTCGGCTTCGAGAAGATCGACGCCTCGCTGCAAGCCGCCGGGGCCCTGCTCGCTTACGCGCGGGAGACGCAGAAAGCCGTGATCCGACACCTGCGGCCGCCGAAGCGGCGTTCGTCCGACGAATTCCTCGTGCTGGACCAGGTCACGCTGCGATCACTCGAGATCGAGCGAACGCTGCGGACCGGGTCGCGGGCCGACACGCTCCTGACGGCGGTCAACCGGACCCGAAACCCGATGGGCGCCCGTCTGCTGCGCCAATGGCTCTGCTACCCCCTGCGCGACGTCGCGAGAATACGAAAGCGCCAGCGCCTGATCGAAGTGCTGCGCGGCGAGGACGGACACCGCACGCTGCTGCGCGGCTCACTGCGCGAAATGGGCGACATGGAACGCATGGTCGGCCGACTCGGCGTTCAACGCACCAACCCGCGCGACCTACGCGCCCTCGGGGATGCCCTCTGTCAACTGCCGGCGATGCGTGACGCGTTGCGCGCCCTACGAACCGACGAAAGCGACACGCTGGCCGAACGCCTCGAAGGCCTCGACGACCTCGCCGACCGGCTTACCAGCGTGCTCAAGCCCGACGCCCCGCTGACCGTGCGCGAGGGCGGCATCTTCGCCCCCGGATACCACGCGGAGCTCGACCGCTTGCGCGCAATCGGCAGCGACGGACAGACCTGGCTGGCCGATTTCCAGGCCCGCGAGATCAAACGCACCGGGATTCCCTCGCTCAAGGTCGGCTTCAACAAGGTCTTCGGCTTCTACATCGAAGTCACCCACCCGCACCGCGACCGCGTCCCGCCCGACTATGTCCGTAAGCAAACGCTCAAGAACGCCGAGCGCTACATCACCGACGAGCTCAGAAAGTATGAAAGTGAGGTCCTTTCGGCGGAGTCGCGGGCCAACGAACTGGAATACCAGTTGTTCAACGAGCTGCGCGAGACGACCACGGAATACATCCCCCGGCTGCAACAGGCCGCCGCCGCCCTGGCGATAATCGACGTGCTCGCCGGATGGGCCGAACTCTCCCTGCGCGAGCAGTTCTCTCAACCCGAATTCGTCGACCAGCCCATCCTCGAAATCGAGCAAGGCCGCCACCCGGTCGTCGCCCCGGCACTCGCCACCGGCTTCGTCCCCAACGACACGAACCTCACAGCGGTCAGCACTCAGCAATCAGCGATCAGCAATCCCGAATCCCCAATCCCCAATCCCCAATCGTCAATCGTCAATCGTCAATCCCCAACCCCATCTGAACTTGGCGCTCATGGCGCCTTGGCGGTTCGCCCGTCCCTCGCCCTGATCACCGGCCCCAACATGTCCGGCAAGAGCACCTACATCCGCCAGGTCGCTCTGCTGACGCTGCTGGCACATTGCGGCTCCTGGGTGCCGGCCAAACGCATGCGCCTCGGTATCGTCGATCGAATCTTCACTCGCGTCGGCGCCAGCGACGAACTCGCTCGCGGGCAATCAACCTTCATGGTCGAAATGCTCGAGACCGCCAACATCCTCCACAACGCCACGCCTCACAGCCTGGTCATCCTCGACGAGATCGGCCGCGGCACCAGCACGTACGACGGCCTCGCGCTGGCCTGGGCCATCACCGAGCACCTTGCCCAGCACGTCGGCTGCCGGGCGCTGTTCGCCACACACTACCATGAGCTGACCGAGCTGGGGGAGTTGCTCGACGGCGTCTGCAACCTCAACGTCGCCGTCCGCGAGTACGAAGACCAGGTCGTCTTCCTCCATCACATCGTTCCCGGGGCGGCGGACCGCAGCTACGGCCTCCACGTCGCCAAGCTCGCCGGCCTGCCCCGCGAGACGATCGAGCGCGCCAACGCGGTGCTGAACGAGTTGGAGAAGACCTTCAGCCGGGAATCACAACGCCCGGTGCTTGCCGCAGTCCAACGTCGCCGACAGCGTCAACTGCGTCTGTTCGAAGAGCCGGAGGAAACCGTCGTTCGGCAGCTTCGCGAGCTGGCTCCCGGTCAGGTTGAGCCTGCGGTCGCGCTCGACCTGATCGGCAAATGGCGACGCTTGCTTGGCATCGGCGGGATTGACGATTGACGATTTACGATTGACGATTGACGATTGGGTTTGGTCAGTCGTCAATCGTAAACCGTAAATCGTAAATGTGCCTGAAGCAGCCTGATCTCTGGTTCCTCGTCGCACTGCTGCTCATTGCGACCAGCGGCGCTGTCATGTTGGCGCAGACGGACGCTACCTACCCCGAAGCGCGACACCTGAGCTACCATCGACACTATTGGCAGTCGGCATTCGACGCGCTGAGCGCGAGCTGCGGCGTCGGGCTGTTGACGTACGGTTTCCAGGAGAACTATACGCCGCAGGGGCGCTGGATCTTGACCACCCTGGGAATGGCGGGGGCGCTGCTGTTCATCGCGGCGGTTGCGCACGCCGCGCGGCGGATGCAGCCCACCGACGCGCGGGTGCGCGGGCCCCATCCGCTCACCGCGGTGATCGTGTTTGTCGTCGTGCAGGCGATCGCGGGGGGCGTTTTCCTGCTGGCAACGGGGCTCGAGCGCATTCCTGAGAACTCCTGGCGCGCAGTCGCCGCGTTCTCGTCGCTCGGTTGGGGGACCGAGGTCGTCGTTGGCCAGGAGAAAGCCGGGGCCACCGCGTGGCCCCTGGCACTGTTGGCATGGATCGGCGCGCTCGGCTGGCCCGTGTGGCTGCTGCTCGTCCCGAGGCTCGGCCGGAGCCTCGCCCTCCCCTGGTCCAAGCGCTACGAGCTGCACCGGCGAGATGCCGGCGCCACCACCACCACACCAGTGCTGGCGACGCTCGGGGGCTACACGCTGATGTTGTTGCTGTCGGCCCTGCTGATCAGTGCCTTCGAGTCGCCGCGCGGTTCGGCCGGTCGGAGGGAGCCCAGCAACACGCTGTCCGGCCAGCCCTGGGCAAAGCGCTACGTTCGCAGTCTAGTGCAAACCGCGGCGGCATCGGGAGCGGGGATGCCGACCGAGTCGTTCGCGGAGCGCGATGCCAGCGACGGCACCAAGTTCACCCTCTCCGCGTTGCTGCTGATCGGTGGACTGGGTGGGTCAGCTACCGGCGGCGTGCAGTGGACGCTGCTGCTATGCGCACTGACCGGCGGCGCCGCGGCACTCGGTTGGCGCGGAAAAGAATGGACCGCACCGGATGCCGTCCGCTGGATGCACGCCGGTCTCGCCTGCCTCCTCCTGCTGGTGCTGCTTGCGCTGATCGTCGCGGCGGGAATGCTGTTGATCGAGAACTGGACCGCGTCGCGCTATCAGCCGCCGCCGAGCTTCGCTGACGCCCTGCTTGATGCGAGCTCGGTCGTCGCCGGGGGGAATCTCACCAGCGGGCTGACCGAAGCCGTCACCAGCCGAAACCTGCTGAGCGGCATTCGGCAATCGGCGAGTCTTTACCAGTACGGGATGGCCTGGCTGATGCTGGCAATGCTGGCCGGACGGATGCTGCCGCTGGTCGTGCTGCGACGACTGGGAGACACTCGCCCTGCCCCACGCGAGTCAAGTTCCGGGGCCGCACAAGCCGATAGCATGTAGCGCAATGGTTGCGCTCGGCATCATTCTGGCCCGCGCGGGAAGCAAGGGCTTGCGGGACAAGTGCGTCCGGCCGCTGCTCGGACGCCCGCTGATCGACTACACCTTTGACCACGCCCTGGCGAGCAGACGGCTGACGGCCATCGTGTTGACCACCGATTCCGAGCCGGCCAAGCAACTGGCTCGACGCCGAGAGATCGAAATCATCGATCGGCCGGGCGAGCTGGCGACCGATACGGCGACGGTCGATGCCGCCGCCCGGCATGCCGTCGAGAGCTGGGAAGCGCGGCATCGGCAAATCGTGGATGCGGTGGTGCTGCTGTACGCAAATATCCCCGTGCGGGCGGCCGGCGTCATCGATCGGGCCCTCGAACATCTAGAACGGACCGGGGCCAGTTCGGTCCGTACGGTCGCCCCGGTCGGCAAACACCATCCCGACTGGCTGCACCGGCTCGATCGCGATCGGCTGGTGCAGTTCCGACCCAACAGCATCTATCGTCGACAGGATCTCGAACCGCTCTACGGGCACGACGGCGCGGTGGTCGCGGTGACGCGGCAGGCCCTGTTCGACGCGCTGCGAACGCCCGATGATGCCCACGCGTTCTTCGGCCCGGATCGGCGGGCGATCGTGCAGCGCGCCGAAGACGCGGTGGACGTGGACGAGGCAGTGGATCTGTATGTCGCCGAGGCGGTTCTGCGGGCGCGGTCGGAGAACGGAAGCATATGACGCGAGTCGGCATCGCTGACGTTGAAGTACTCTGTGTCTCGATTGGGCAGCGCAGCGTCGGGCCTGGTCAACCTGTCTATGTGATCGCCGAGGCCGGGGTGAACCACGACGGTTCGTTGGACAAAGCCTTGCGGCTGGTAGACGTGGCGGTCGAGGCCGGTGCCGACGCGGTCAAATTCCAGGTGTTTCGCGCGGATGAGCTGGCATCGAGGTCGGCCGAGACCGCGGACTACCAGAAGAGCCGCGGGCTTGAGCCCGCGCGGAGTCGCCCCCAGCAGAGGGCGGCTGGTAACCAATCGCAACGCGAGATGCTCGCGCGGCTCGAACTCGCCGACGACGAATTCCGGCGCGTGCGAACGCACTGCGCCGAGCGCGGGATCGAGTTTCTCGCAACCCCTTTCGGGCCGCGCGACATCGATCGATTGCTTGAGCTGAAGGTCAACGCGATCAAGATCGCGTCGACCGACTTGAACAACCTGCCGCTGCTGCGCCTGGCGGCACAGACCGGGCTGCCGCTGATTGTCTCCACCGGGGCGGCGACGACGCAGGAGATTCGAGCGAGCGTGGAACGCCTGCAGCAATGGGATGTCGGAGAGCGTTTGATCCTGCTGCACTGCGTCAGCGCCTATCCGACGCCGCTGGACGCCGCCAATTTGCGTGCGATCGGCACCTTGCAGCGCGCCTTCGGCACCGTGTGTGGATTCAGCGACCACACGACCGAAACGCAGACCGGAGCGTGGGCGGCGGCGGCCGGGGCGAGCGTGCTCGAAAAGCACTTCACGCTCGATCGCGCGGCCCCGGGCCCCGACCATGCCATGTCGCTCGACCCGCCGGGCCTGCGGCAATACATCTCGGCGATCCGCGACACGGAGCGCGCCCTGGGAACCGGTCAGCTCGGCCTGACCACTCTTGAAGCCGACGTCCGGGCCGTCGCACGCAAGAGCGTCGTCGCCGCCTGCGATCTAACGACCGGCACCGTGCTGCGGCCGGAGATGTTGGCCATAAAGCGACCGGCCGGGGGGATCGAACCGGATCAGTTCGACACGCTGATCGGCCGGCAAGTGGCCAGCGACGTACCACAAGACACCATCCTGACCTGGGACATGATCCAGTGACTACCAGTCGCGGTGGACGAAGACGGAGGCGCGTGGCGGTGATCACCGGAACGCGGGCCGAATACGGGCTCCTGCGGTCGCCGATCGAAGCGATCAACGCCCACCCGCGGCTGGAGTTGCAGCTCGTCGTGACCGGGATGCACCTGCTGCGCAAGTTCGGCCACACAATCGACGACATCATCGCCGACGGGTGGCGCATCGCCGCGCGCGTCCCGATGCAATCCGGGCGGGATGACCCCACCGACCAGGCCACCGGCCTGGCCCGCGGCGTTGCCGGAATCGCCAGATGCCTCGAAAAAGCGAAGACGGACATCATGGTCGTGCTCGGCGATCGGATCGAGGCCATGGCCGGTGCGCTCGCCGCGGTGACGACCGGACGCGTGCTGGCGCACATCCACGGGGGTGACGTCGCACTCGGCGATTTCGACGAGTCGCTCAGACATGCGATCACCAAGCTGGCCCACATACATCTGACCGCGACACGCGAATCGATGCGGCGGGTCGTGCGACTGGGCGAAGCGCCGCAGCGAGTGTATTGCGTCGGCGCTCCCGGGCTGGACCGACTGCGTCAGATCATCGCGGATACGCCGCCCCAAAGCGGGCCCAGTGGAACGGCGCTGGTCGTCCAGCACGCGCACGGTCGCGGCGCTGATGTCGAGGAACGCGTGGCACTGACAATCTTGGATGCAGTTGCCGAGGCGGGGCTGAAGCGCCGGATCGTCTACCCGAACAGCGACCGCGGTCATCGCGGCGTGTTGCGGGCGATCGAGCGGCACGCGCGCCGGTCCTCCCCCGGGGAGGTGCGGGTATTTCGTTCGCTTCGGCGTGACGATTACCTGCGCGCGATGCTCGCGACTGACGTGCTGATCGGGAATTCGTCCAGCGGGTTGATTGAGGCGCCGCTGGCGGGAACGCCGGCGGTCAACGTCGGTCCTCGTCAGGCGGGCCGACAGCCGGGCGGCCCGGCGGTGGTTCAGTCGGCGGAGTCTCCCCCAGCGATCCGCGCCGCACTGCGCAGCGCCCTGCGCAAACGCCCCTGCCGCGGGGGCCGTAGCGTCTATGGCGACGGCCGCACCGGAGAGCGCATTGCGAAGATCCTGGCCGAACTGCGGCTGACGCCCGCGCTCGTACGGAAGCGCATCACGTACTAGCCGAGACCCTTGCGAAGATCACGAAGCGCCGTGACGCCGGGCGAGCCGTCAGAGCGCGACGCGGACCTTACCCTTCTGCCACTCCTTGACCAGCAATCGGAACTCTTCGACGGTCTCCGCAAGCCGCCGGAAGCTCAGAACCAGCGACTCGTAAAGCCGGCTGTCCGCGAGCAGATGGCCTATCGTGCCTTCGCCGCGATCGATCTTGTCGACGATGGAGTACACTCTGGTGAGG
>CAZDTB010000039.1:0-17469 GCA_964508075.1 uncultured Planctomycetales bacterium | reverse complement strand
GCAGCGGTTCATGTCTTGTCGAGGGTTCAGGGTTCGGGGTTCAGGGTTCAGGTGCTGGGCCGAGAATCCTTTCTCGGCCCTCCCAGTCGCTGCAACGAGGACCGAAACCGGGTTGCCACATGAAAGAGACGCCACCGGAATTCTGCGATTTCGACTGTCCGCACGCCGACTTCCCCCCGGCCGACACCGCCGGGCTCTGTCGGACGATGTCAGCGGTCTGGTGCCAGGAGCTCGGGGAGCTGGTGAACAAGAATACTCCCTGCGAGTGGCGGAGGTGGCAGGAAAAGAAAGCGGCCGGCGGAGGGAACAGGACCAGGAAGAAGACGAGGAAGCGTGCTAAGCCCACACGCTGAATCGATCGTCACGCGTGGGCGGCGAGGGAGGGCAACCCCGGACCTATGGTTGCATCTCCCGCCCGATAGGGGGGTGTGATTGTTCCGTCAGCGCTGTCGGCGCGCCGTGTTCCGTCGCGCTGCTGAAGAGTGGCGGGGGCAATGTCCGCGCTACCGGGGTACCGGGCTGAGCCTGTTTCGGGCCTCCTCGATTGCCGCTTTGAAGCCCGGCAGGGCCCGCTCGATCGTTTTTCGATCGACGCAGTAGCTGATGCGCATGTGTCCTGACCGGCCGAAACCGCGGCCCGGGACGGTCAGGATGTTGTGCTTCATCAGGATGTTCACGAACTCGACGTCGTCGTCGAGCGGGGTTTTCGGAAACGTGTACAGCGCGCCGCCGGGCATCGTCAGGTCGTACCCGTATTCGAGCAAGGCGTGGCAGAGCAGGTCACGGTTGCTGCGGTAGGAACCTACGTCGCACAACGCCTCGGCGCAGCGGGCGACCACGCGCTGCATGAACGCCGGCATGTTCACGTAACCCAGCGTGCGGTTGAGCATTGCCATCGCGGCGAAGATCATGTCGCGGTACGGAAGGGCCTTCGGCAGCGCGACATACCCCGCCCGTTCGCCGGCGATGCCCAGATCCTTCGAGTAGCTTGAGACGATGATCGTACGGTCATAGTGTTTCGCCGGCGTCGGGCACCAGTCGAGGTCGAAGATAATTCGGCGATACGGGTCGTCGGTGGCGATATAGATGGGGTGTTCGTCGCGATCGTGGCGTTTGAGCAGATCGGCCAACCTCCGGCACTTCTCTTCGGTATATACGGCCCCGGTCGGGTTGTTCGGAGTGTTGATGATGATTGCCCGGGTGCGGTCCGTGATGGCGGCCTCGATCGCGTCAAGCTCGGGCTGGAACTTCTCGTCGGTCTGGACCAGGACCATCTTTCCGCCGGCCTGCTCGATGTAGAACCGGTACTCCACGAAGAACGGGGCCAGCACGATCACCTCGTCGCCGGGGTTGCAGATCGTGCGCATCACGATGTTCATGCCGCCGGCCGCCCCGGTCGTCAGGATCACCGCGCCGGGCTCGACCTCCATGCGGTACTCGTGCGAGACGAACTTCGCCACCGCCGCCCGCGATTCATCGAACCCGACGTTCGGCATGTAACCGTGCAGCGCGGGCTGTCGGTCGGCGGCGACGGCCCGCAGCGCTTGGAAGAACGCATCCGGCGGCGGCTCGTTGGGATTCCCCAGGGAAAAATCGTGCACGTTCTCAGCGCCCAGCTCGGCCTTCAGTCGCCGGCCCTTTTCAAACATCTCGCGAATCCACGAACCCGACTTCATGTCGCTGGCGACTTTTTCGGCAATAGTGAGCTTGGACACGTTGATCCCCTGCTTCAGTTCGTGAGAGACGGTCAGTTACGCACGGCCAAAGGGTACCCGCAGATGGGCGTACACGCCAGTCGGAGAGACCAGCGCCGCGGCCGCCACCCCGTCGGCCGGGCGACGCGGAGAACGCCCTTGTGAAGCAGCGGCCTGCGAGCCGCGGGCCTCGCTGCGATGCCAGCGTGACCGCTCTAATCCGTGTCGTCTGTCTGGAGCACGTCATAGTCGATGCGGAAGCCACCGGTTGCCGCCGCGTCTTCCTCAAACGTGAAGATGAGCTGATCGCCGCAGGCAAAGTTCACGCCCAGGCGCACCTCGCGCCCCTCGGCGGTACCGACCGTCGGCAGCGCTGCCGTCTCGTCGTCGATCGGCGCGGAGGAGAAGTGCACGAACTCGCTGAAGGCGTCGTCGTCGAAATTCGCCGCGAGATGCCCCTCCGTCTCGATCACGCGCTCGACCAGGGCCTCGGTTCCGATGGCAATGTTGCGCACGCAGTCCAGTGTGATAGCCGACGTAGTCGTCGTTGCCTCGAGGCGTCGCTGCTTGAGCTCTGCGGCGCTGGGGGGATTACGGACCAAGGCATCGTAGCCCCCCAGCGTAAACGACGCGCGGTAAGCCGTGTTGTTGATGATAATCACCGAGATCCCGCCCGAGCGCTCCTCGATCAGGTTTGCCAGAAAGTCGCCTGAGCATCCTACGGTCAGGGTGGCGAAAAGCGCGACAAGACCGGCGACGAACGCGATCGGCTTGTTGATATGAGTCATCGT
The DNA here is from genome assembly GCA_964508075.1 of uncultured Planctomycetales bacterium. GTDB lineage: Bacteria > Planctomycetota > Phycisphaerae > UBA1845 > Fen-1342 > JALSRY01. The sequence continues at coordinate 14,984 of CAZDTB010000039.1, read as the reverse complement.
TGCCATTCCTTTATCGACGATTGCAACCGTGCTTGTATAGCGGCTGCGTGATCTCCGTTCAATTCCCCTCATCGCTTGGGCGGCTGGCCGGCGCCGCCGATGGAATCTCAGCCCAGCACTCGCCGAGCTTCTGGAGCAGATCGCGGCGGGTGGCATCGGACAATCGCCGACCGGCCTGCGTGACCCGTTGATAGTACCCCCGGATCAGCTCACGGGCCTCATCCGCGCGACCGAGTTCCAGCAACGTACTGGTCAGCGGCTTGAACACCAGCGACCCGGTCAGCATGTTCTGCTCCAGCGCGGCCTTCCAGCACAGCAGGGCCTCTTCCAACCCGGGTGAGTCGAGGGCTTCCCAGACGAAGCCGCGCGCGGCCATCGCCAGCGCCGTCTTCGGGCGCCATTCCTCCCCGCGCCGCAGCAGCTCGCCCAACTGCTCCAGCCCCTGGCTGCCCCGGCGCAGGAACAGGCCGTCGGTCGGGCCCAGCAAGACCGGCACCCACCGGGGTGATTGTGCAAGTGTCTGCCACAACGCCGCCACGCGCGGCACCTGCCGGAGCAGCACGGCGTTGCTGTCAGACTCGTCGAGGATGTGCATGCGGTAGGGCGCGGGCGTGTCAGGGCTGACCAGCAGGTGGGCATACTTGTTATAGTGCTCTTCGTCATAGACCTGCTGGGCCCGCCCGTCCATGAAGACCTTGGCGTTGGGCGCGTAGAACATCACCGGCCCGGCCTGCGTCCACTCGGTCACGACGTTGACATTCAGCTCGTTTTCCTTAAGGAACAGAATTGCACTGTGCGGCGTGGCGTCATAGCGGGTGACGCGTTCCAGCAGATTGAACTCGGGTCTGTGCTCGAAGCGCTGGACGACCTCGTTGCGGTACCTGTCCCGGGTACCGTCAACCACGAAATACGCGAAGACTCCCGCGGCGATCATGGCACAGTATTGCAGGTAGCGCCGCCACGACGCCGGCAGCGGCCGCAACAGCAGCACAATCCACGTCAGGAACACCGGCGCCGCGAAGATGAAGTAGATCGGGGCGAAGCGCCGGGCCCAAAAGGTCATCGACAGGCCGATGATCACGACGGCAACGTCAAAGAGGCTGATATGCAGATCGGGCCCGGTCGAATCGCGGGTGTCATCCCCCCGGGCCGCTGGAAGTCCTTTCTTACGACGCGCCGCGGGCGGTAACCTCCGGTCTCTTGCGCGTCCCGCAGCACGCGACAATGCCCACACGACCGCTCCCGCCGCGAGCAACCCCAGGGTAGCCGGCAGAATCTTCCAGAACCGAGCCATGGGTGGGAAGCTCCGACTTAAAAGATCCGGCTTGAGCGTTCGCTCACGGGTTATGGGGTCGCGCTCGAACGGTGGATTCCACTCCGAAACCTGCCGAAACACCGAGCTGCCGGCAATCTTCCCGCCGTGCGTGAAGTTGTGAGTGCCGAATGGACCAAGGGCGATCGTGAGAATCAGGGCGGCGGCAATCACCGCGACGATCGCCGCTACCTGGCGATCGGCGACGGCGGCGCGGGGGCGGAACCGCCAGATGCACAGCCAGTACGCCGCATACGCTACTAGCGCGCCGCAAACCAGTGCGAGCTTGCCCTTGTAGTACGTCGCGGTGCCGAGCGTCAGCAGTTCGCCGGCCCTGAGCTTTGCGTCAGGTGGCGCGGCGCTGTATGCCACGCCGCCGATGAGCATCAGCATCAGCACGAGTATCAGCGAGAAGACGTACGAGTAGTTGACGCGGATCGTTCGCACGACGAACCAATGCCCGACAAACAACCCGAGCACACCGTAGCCGAAGATAAAGCTCCCGTGTGCGTTGCCCCACATCAGCAGGAGCGGCAGGAGCAGGACGATCGGCCACCAGCGGCGCTTTCCGCGTTGCCCATCGATGGCACAAACTAGCGCCCAGAGCGCCGCAATACAGAAGAACCCGGTTGTCGCCGGGCGGGCGCTGAGGAAATCGCGGCAGCCCAGCCCGACGATCGAGGCCGCCAGCAGGGCGCCGACCCACGTTCCACTGCGCCAATACGCCGCCAGCAGCGTGAACACGAAGACCGAAGCGCTCATTGCCCAGGTGCCGTAGATCACCGCGTCGGGCGAGATGTGCGCGTACAGCCAGTACTGGAACAGGTGCGTCAGCCAGTTCTGGTTGTACCAGACCTCCCCGTTGAACGTGTAGCTGAACGTGTCGGTCTTGGGGAACTCGTCGGCGGTGTAGATCTGCTGACCGGCAGCGAGCCCGATCCAGGTGTCGGTCGACGAGTGTACTTCGAGTATCCCGAACGCCGTAGCCGCCAGGAACAATCCAATCGGGCCGATGAGCAACAGCGCCCACAGGCCGGTGTGCAGCCACGCAGGCAGCCGATCTGGGCTTGTCAGGGCTCTGGGGCCGCCACCGTCCACGCGTTCTCCGGTTCTGGATCGCGGTCGTTCCGTTCGGGCAGCCGTGAGCCCCTTCGCCCCCGACCGCCCGACGCTCAGAGCATCTTACAGAACAAGGCCAACCCGTGCCAATCGTTGTCCTGACGGTCTATCGGTGTGGCAAACAGCGTGTCTGAATGCATTTAGGTGGATAGGCCCGGCCGGTCCAAGCCGCGACGGTGAGCATGTCGCCTTCCAGGTCACTGCCGAACAGTCGCGGCTCAGACTAAGCGAGAGCCGGTCGGAATCCGCGCTAATCGGGGGCGGGATCGCTGTAGGCGGCCGCCTCAATCCGATGGCGGCAGGCCGCCAGCGTCTCGAGCAGTTTCCGGCGGGTCTCCTCGGACAATCCGGAGAACGGCTGATTCAGTGCGCGTGTATACGCCTCTACACGTTGCCGTGCCTCGCCATCGCGCCCAAGCTCCAGCAACACCTCGGTCAGCGGGCGAAAACACACCGATCCCAGCGCCAGGTTCTTCCGCAGCGCGAGTTCCCAGCTTGCGACCGCTCGCTCGAGATCGGGCGGGGTGGCCGCCTGCCAAACGAACGCCTGCGAGGCGAGTTGTCCGGATGAGTCTGGCCACCACGCCTCGCCACCACGCAGCCCCGCGCTCAGATGTTCCAGTCCGCGGCTGCCGACGCGCAGAAACAGGCGGTAGTCCGGGTCGAGGAGTACGGGTACCCAGCCGGGCGATTGCTCCAGGGCCGCCAGCAGATTGGCCCCACGCTCCCAGCAGCGTAGCAAGACCCCGTCCGTCTCGGACTCGTCGAGAATGCGGAGCATAAGTTGATGGGGTGTGTTGGCGGCCACGAACAGGGTCTGGTACTTGCGATACTGCGGCTCGTCGTAGACTTGCTGGGCCCGCCCATCGATGAAAACCTTTGCACCGGGGGCATGGAGCATCACCGCGCCGGCCAGCGACCACTCGGCGAGCAGGTTGAGACGCAACCTATTCTTCTCAATGAAGATAAGAGCGTCATGCGGCGTAATGTCGTAGCAGGTAACGCGCTCCAGCAGGCTGAGGTCGCGACGGTCGGCGTAGGGCGCAATGAGATCGGCGTGAACTCTGGAACCGGTTGCGATCGCGACGCCAACGCCGAGCAGCCCCGCGATCACCGTCACGCCCGACCGCAGGTTCCGCCGCCACGAGGCCCCCAGCGGCCGCAACAGCAGCACGACCGCCGTCGGCACGATTGGCGCGGCGAGGATCAGGAAGACCGGCGCGAACCGCCGCGCCCAGAGCGTCATCGCCAGCCCGATGACCACCATCGCGGCGTCGAACAAGGTAACGTGTACCTTACGCTGTGGGAGATCTGGTCGATTTGACCCGGGCAGGAGCAGCCGCAGCAAGGCGCAGACGAGCAGAAGACCGGTCGAGCCCCCCAGAATCACCCAGAAACGCCACACGGGGGGGAAGTTGTGATCCGAGACGTAAGGCGGCCGCCATTCGGCAACGTCGCGCCAGACCGCGCTGCCGGCGACCTTTCCACCGTGGATGAAGTTTTGAATGCCGAACGGCCCGAAGACCCCCGTCAGGATCAGCGCTGCTGCAACCACCGCCACGATCGCCACTATCTGCTTACCATTGGCGGCCAGGCCAGGCCGGAACCACCGGATACAGCCCCAGTGGACCACGTACAGCCCCAGCACGCCGTAGCCGAAGACGAAGCTGCCGTGCGCGTTGCCCCACAGCAGCAGCAGTGGCAGCAGCAGGACGATCGGCCACCAGCGTCGTCTCTCTCCCTGACCCTCCAAAGCGGAGAGCAGGGCCCACAGCCCGGCGATGCAGAAAAACCCGATCGTGGCGGGGCGAGCGCTGAGAAAATCACGACACCCGAGCGCTGTCACGGATGCTGCCAACAGCGCTCCGACCCAGGTTCCGCTCCGCCAATACGCGGCCAGCAGCGTCAGCACGAACACCGCGCCCGCCAGCGTCCACGTGCCGTATATGACGGCGTTGGGGGAGACTGTCTCGTAGAGCCAGTACTGAAGCACGTGCGTGAGCCAGTTCTGGTTGTACCAGACCCTGCCGGCGGCGGTGTAGCTGAACGTGTCGGTCAACGGGAACTGGTCGGCGGTTAGGATTTGCCGACCCGCGGCCAGCCCGATCCAGGTGTCGTTGGCGGGATGTACTTCGAGCACCCCATAGGCGGCCGCCGCCACGAACAACAAAACCGGGCCGACGTACAGAGTCCGTGAGAGCTGGTTTGGCTTGGTCGGGATTGCGGGGCTGTCGCCGTCCACGCGCCCTCCACAGATGCGCTGCCATTTGTCCCGGGCCGGGGTCGATTACCCGGCGATTTCGCAAATCTTACTGGACGTGCGGGCGGGCGGCCAATCTTCGCCTTGACGGTCGATCAGTACCGCAAATAATGTATTTAAGGGTGGTGAAGCTGGTTAGGCGTATTGCAGGCGGCGGCGAATGCTCCGGGCGTTGAATATGCCCCCCGTTAAAGCCGATAATCCGCTAATGTGGTCAGCGATCTGCCGCTGAGTCTCAGTCTTCCTGGAGTAAGCGCGTATGCGGTACGGAATTCTCCTGGCGTCGGGCCTTTCGATCTTCCTGGTGGGCGCCACCTGCTTCCCGATATTCGAGCTCGATCCGGCTACGGAGTCGGCGGCCGGCACGACACTCGTCGTTTCCGTGATCACGCCCGCCGAGGATCGCCAGGTCGCCGCCGGCGACTCGGTCACGATCGAGTGGACGGTCGCCAACCTGACCGACTCGTCGGCGGTTGCCACCGTCCTGGTACGAGCCCGAGCGGACTTCGCCGACACCATTCTGGTCGGCGGCTTGCGGATTCCTGAGTCCGGCGGCCTTCAATCGGTCGATTGGGACACGACCGATTTTCCCGGGGTCTCCCAGGACGAGGGAATCGTGTCGGTCGATTGGGACACGGCCGATTTCCCCGGCGGCGAGTACAGCATCCATGTGCAGGTTGAGGCCGGCGAGTTGAGCGAGGAAGCCACCGCCGGGGGCCACATTACCCTCAACACTCCCCCCACTTTCGAATTCACCGAGCCGACCGAGGACACCGAGCTGCTCGAGCAGGATCCCAACGACCCGAATGATCCCAACGCCCCGCTCCTGCCGGCGGAAGTCACCATCGGCTGGTCGGCCTACGACCCCGACAGCGACGGGAGGGCGGAGATCGGCATCGACCCCGACACCGACCACGACAGCGGCAACGAAATCACCATCTACGAAGCCGGTATCCCGCGCACCAGCGGGGTCGACTCGATCGACTGGGACGGCACCAGTACTTCGGGTGAGCGCGTCGAAGGGGACACGTATTACCTCTTCGCCGCCATCTCCGACGAGGTCAGCGCGGAACGGTTCGTCGAAGGGCTGGCGCGCATCATCGTGCCCGAGGCCCTGGAGTTGGCGGTGACGCAGCCCGACGAGGACACGGATTTCCTCACCACCGACGATCCGTTGACGATCGAGTTTACGCTCGACGAAGACGACGACGTCTTTATCGATCTGAGGATCGATCCCGATGAGGAGCACCGCAACGGGAACGAAACCACCATTCTGGCCCGGTATCTGGTCGAGTGGGGTACCCACGAAGATTCGTTCGATTGGGACGGCGACGACAGCGAAGGAAACCCGGTCGGCCATGGCATCTACCGCATCTTCATGGCCGTCAACCGTGGTGCCGCTTCGCCGCAGATCGTCGAGGCGGAGGGACTGGTCTTTCGGCGCAGCGCGGAGGAGCAACCCTTGATCGGGGTGTTGCAACCGGACACGGACCAGACCCTCGTGGGCGGCGAGGGGGGCGAGGTTCTGATCCGGTGGCGCGACAACGATCCGAGCGAGTCGGCCAAGATTCGCCTGACGATCGACGACGACGCCACGCCGGACGAAGCCGTAGAGCCCGCCGAAGGCCCGCTCGAGGAGGAGGAGCTCCCGTCGGCCGGCTGGGGCGACCTGGATGCTGCCGGCGACGGCTTGGAAGACACGTTCACGTTCTATGTCGGCGATGACCGCGCCCCGGGGCGCTACTGGATCTTCGCGTATATCGACCGTGACGAGGTGGCACCGTGGGACAACATCGCGATCGCCGCCGGTCAGATCGTGGTCGAGGATCCTGACGAACCGAACTAGAACCGTCGCGGTTGCGGCTGCGACTGAGCAGTGAACGGAGGAGGCCTGACTGTGTCGAAAGACAACAAGATCGAGGAGCGCTACGAAAAAGAGCAGGAGCGCAAGCGACAGCGCGAAGCCGTGGTCTCCGACGACGATGCGCCTATTCCCGACGCTCCGGTCGAACGGGCTCGGGCAACCGGCACGCCCGGCCGCAACGACCCCTGCCCCTGCGGATCAGGCAAGAAGTACAAGAAGTGCTGCGGGAAAGCCCGCTAAGCCACGTGCCCGCCGCGTCGTTTCGTTTGGCATTGCCAGTCGCGACTGTATATATGGGCGTGCGCGAAAACGGGGCGTGTTTGGCTTGATTATCGGTGGGATAGTCCTGCACGCGAATCGTCGTCACCGGCGGACTTGACGAACCCCACCGCCTGGGTCATCGGGCATCCTGGACGACCGGGGAATCGACGTCGCGGCCATCATTCGCATTTCGGCTTGATAGAGGGTATTCCGTCCAGTCGCTCTGCAAACGTACCGAGCCGCAACGCGTGCGAACCCACGCCGCATTGAGCACAAGCTGGCTCGGGCGTGCGCGTTTTCCGGCATGCCGGCCGTCGGCGGCGGCGTCGCGCCGGCGATTATAGCTTGACAACCCGCCGTTAGCAGGGATAGCCTCAACAGGGACAGCCGTGGTGAGGCAGCGCAATGGAAGTCCGGGTCGACCTGGCACAGATCGTGATCTCCGAGACGCGCGATACGCAGATCATCGTGCTGCGCGAACGCGACGGAAACCGCAACCTCCCGATCGTCATCGGCCTGACCGAAGCCCTCGCCATCGATCGGCGGATCAAGGGCGTCCAGCTCCAACGCCCGCTCACGCACGATCTGCTCGGCAACGTGATCGAATCCCTTGCCGCCGAGCTGGAGAAGATCGTCATCAACGATTTGCAGGACCACACCTTCTACGCCAAGCTGGTCATTCGGCAGCAGGGTGAGCTGATCGAGGTTGACAGCCGCCCGTCGGACGCGATCGCCCTGGGCGTGGCCACCGAGGTGCCGATCTACGTCGAGGATCATGTGCTGCGCGAGGTGGTGCAGTAGCGGGGGCCCAGTGTCCCGAATTCAGCGCTCAGGAGCTTGCGGGGGGCGAGCCAGTTCGTGCCGCAAGGCGTCTTCCAAGTGCACATGGTGAAATGAGAAGCCGGCTTGGTCCAGCCGCGCCGGGTAGGCACGCTGCCCTTGAAGGAGCAGGACCCGGCCCATCTCACCGAACAGCACGCGGATCGCGAGGGCAGGTAGCGGAAGAAAGGTAGGCCGTTTTAGCACGCGGCCGAGGGTCCGGGTGTATTCACGATTGGTGACCGGGTTGGGGGCCACGATGTTCACCGGGCCGGCGAGACTCTCGGTTTTCAAGGCGAATTCGATTACCCGAACGGCGTCGTCCAGCGCGATCCAACTCATGTATTGCCGACCGTTGCCGAGCACGCCGCCGACGCCCGCCTTGAAGGCCGGCAGCATTCTTGCGAGTGCGCCGCCCCGCGCGCTGAGCACAATTCCGGTGCGCAGGTTCACGACGCGAATGCCGGCGTGGCGGGCTGGTTCAGTCGCCGCCTCCCAGGCGCGGCACAAGTCGGGCAGGAATCCGTCGCCCGGCGGGCTGTCCTCTGTGAGTACGTCAGTGCCGCGATTGCCGTAGTAGCCGGTGGCCGAAGCGCAGATGAACGTGCGCGGCGGCTTCTCCAGTCTGGCCAGCGTCTCGCTCAGCAGCCGTGTGCTTTCCAGCCGGCTGTCGCGAATCGCCGCCTTGGTCTTCTTCCACCAGCGGCCGCTGGCGATGTTCGCGCCGCCGAGATGGACTACGGCATCGGTCCGTTCCAGTGCCGCGCCCTGGAGCTCTCCCGCGGCCGGATCCCAGGGGATTTCGTCGGTTCCCGTCCGAGGCGCGTGGCGTACGAGCGGTAGCACGCGATCCCCGCGGTCTCTGAGCGACGCTGTCAGCGCGGTGCCAATCAGTCCGGAAGCTCCACCGACGACGACGCGCAGCGCTGCCTGTTTGTTGGACATATCGTTACGCTCCGGACGGCTCGTGCCGGCCTTGCCCACATGCCGGTCGGCACAATTGTATCACGCGCTTGCCGCGCCAGCCCACCGGGCGCGCGCGTTCGCGTCTGCTCGCCCGGTCGCATTTGTCGCTACAATAATCTGTACGCTTCCGGTGCGGAATCGCGTCTAGGATCGCAGTAGCAGTGTGAAAGGTGCCTTGCATGGGCAGATGGCTGACTGCTTGTTTTGGACTGCTTGCATTGGCGATGACCGCCGCGGCGGATGACTGGCCGCAGTTTCGCGGGTCCAGCCGCGACGCTATCTCGCGCGAGACCGGGCTCTATCGGACTTGGCCGGCGGAGGGGCCGAAGGTGCTCTGGTCGGTGGAGGTCTGTCAGGGTTACGCCGCCGCCGCGATCCACAGCGGAAGAGTCTACTTCAACGACTATAGCCCCGAGGCCAACGAGTGGTACGTTCGCTGCCTCACGCTGGCGGACGGCCGGGAGCTGTGGCGCTTCAAGGAAGGCAAGCGCATTCGTCCCAACCACGGCATTACGCGCACCATCCCCGCCGTCGACGGCAAGCACGTGTTCTCCTTCGATCCCAAAAGCGTCTTTCACTGTCTCGACGCCGAGACCGGGACGGAAATCTGGCGCAAGGCGTTCGTCCAGGAATACAAGACCCGCAACCCTCCCTGGTACAACGGGCAGTGCCCGTTGATCGAGCCCGACCGCGTGATCGTCGCCCCCGGCGGCGAGGCCCTGATGGTCGCCTTCGAGAAGGCCACCGGCAATGAAACCTGGCGCGCACCCAACCCGGAAAGCTGGCCGATGTCGCACGCCTCGGTCATGCCCGCCGAGCTGGGCGGCGTCAGGCAATACGTCTGGTGTACGCTGAAGGGGCTGGTCGGTGTCGCCGCCGCCGACGGGCGGATCCTGTGGACGTTTCCCTGGAAGTTCAACGTCGCGGTCGCCCCCTCGCCGCTCGTGGTCGACCACGAACGCGTGTTCATGACGTCCTGCTACGAAGCCGGCAGCGTGATGGTTCGGGTCAAGCACCAGAGCGATACATTCGCCGCCGAAAAGGTCTTCGCCCTGGCGGGCAACGAGTGGAATTCCGAGTGTCAGACGCCGATCGTCTACCAGGATCACCTGTTCGCGGTCGGCCGGAAGAAGCGCGGGTTGTTCACGTGTCTCGATCTTGATGGGAAGGAGGTCTGGACGAGCCGGGGAGAGGCTTTCTTCGGGCTGGGCAGCTACATTCTGGCCGACGGCATGTTCTACATTCTGGAGGGCGACACGGGGATGTTGCGACTGCTCGAGGCCAGCATGAGCGGGTACAAGCAGCTCGCCAGCGCGCAACTCCTGCACGGGCCCGACGTCTGGGCGCCGCTGGCGCTATCCGATGGAAAGCTGGTCATCCGCGACATGTCCAAGATGGTCTGCATCGAGGTTGGGCCACCGGCGACGGTGGCGACCGACAAGGAATGAGCTTATTCCGTGATCGCGGCCGGCTCTCTTCTGAAGCGGAAACTGTGGATGGCGCAGGTATTCAGCAGCTTATAATAAGATGAGAAGAGCCGCGGGCTTCAGCCCGCGCGGTGCGCCGCGCCGGCGATGGCCTGCGGCTCGTCAACGAGCGCCAGCAGGAGCTCCGACATGCAGTACCATCGGCAGCGCGTCATTAGCGGCAAAGGAGTGGGTCGCGCCGAGTTCGCCGAGGCGCTCCGCGGGCTCGCGGTCGACGCGCAGGATCGGCTCTACGCCGTCGGCGATTCCAAGCTGGTCGTCTTCTCGCTCCAGGGAGAGCTGCTCGAGAGTTGGGCGACGGAGCGCCCGGGCTATTCGGTCGCGGTGACGACCAGCGGCACCGTATACGTGGGCCAGCCCGGACAGGTCCAGCTCTTCGACCCGGACGGCAAACCGCTCGACACCTGGCGCGACGCGGATCGCATGGGACTGGTCACCGCCATCGGTTTCGGCGGCGATTTCGTGCTTTTGGCCGATGCCAAGGACCGCTGTATCCGCCGATACGACCAGCATGGCAAATACCTCGGCGAGATCGGCAGAGACAACCGTATGAAGGGCTTTCTGATCCCCAACCGGCATCTGGATTTCGCGGTGGACGCGGCCGGCGTGATTCATGCCGGCAACCCGGGTAAGCATCGGGTCGAGCGGTACGCGCTCGACGGCCAGCTGCTCGGACATTGGGGCCGCTTCGACGGGCGTGATCCGGCGGGGTTTTCCGGCTGCTGCAACCCGACCAACGTCGCGCTGACGCGCGGGGGCCACCTCGTCGTGACCACCAAGGCCGAGCCGCTGGTGAAGGTCTACACGACCGACGGCAGGCTGCTGGCGTTGGTGGGCCAGGGTGACTTCGACCCGAACTGCAAGAACATGGACGTGGCAGTCGATTCGCAGGGTCGGATTTACGTTATCGATACGGCCCGGCTGCAGATCTGCGTCTTTGCGCCGGCCGACTCCGACAGTACAACCCAGCCCGCGCAGCCGGGAGCTGGCGAGACGGTGAGACCATGAACCAGAGACCGACGCGACGAGAAGTCCTCGGCCACGCCGCCCGCGGCGCCACCGTCGTCGGGCTCGGCGGGCTGGGGCTCTACCTTGCCCGCAAAGCCAGCGGCGAAAGCGTCTGGCAGATCAACTGCGACAAGTGCGTCAACAGCCGACTCGGTGCCGTCGGCGTCGAGGCCTGCGATCTCTGTGCGACCGACTGTGTCCTGGCGCTCTCAGCGGTGCGGGCCGTTAACGACCATGCCAAGTGCGGGCGCTGCTACATCTGCCCGGCGTACTTCGACATCAAGAGCGCCGTGGACGAGGAAGGTCTGCCTTCTCAGAAGCTGTGCCCGCGCGACGCGATCGAGCGCAAACCGATCGGCTGGATCGACCCCGACGATCCGGCCAACAACTTCTACGAATACACCATCGACGAGAAGCTCTGCAACGGCTGCGGCGAGTGTGTGATGGCGTGCAAGGAGCCCGCCGGGCTGACCTCGATCCGGCTTGTAGTCCGCTATGACCTGTGCTTGGACTGCAATCGCTGTTCGATCGCGATCGTGTGCCCCGACGAGGCCTACGATCGCAAGCCGCTCGACGAGCACGAGGCCGCCGGGTGAAGCATCGATTCGACACTCAAGCCCGCAGTGCAGTGAAGCCCGCGGCTCCGCGCGGTCCCTCTCCTTATTTGCTGTCGAGCTTGCTGCTCACGCTCGGGGTTGCCCGGCTTTGTACGCCGGCGGCTCTAGCGCAGCAGATCGACTACGCCCGCCCGGTCGACGCGGCGCCCAGCCCCGAAGATATCGGCGAAGGGTACGCCCTGCCGGTCGTGCAGCGTCCGTTGCCGCGTCCCGTCTGGAGAGAAACCGCGGACGTTGCGGTTCTTCTCGCCGCGCTTGGCCTGTGCGCCTGGATTGTGCTCTGGCGGCGCAATCGGCGTGAACTGGTGCTGCTGACGATCATCTGCCTGTTGTACTTCGGTGCCTACCGCGAAGGATGCATTTGCCCGATCGGCGCCATCCAGAACGTGGTCGTGGCGCTGACCGATCCCGCGTACGCCATCTCATATTTCGCCATCGTGTTCTTCTTCCTGCCGTTGCTCCTGGCGGTGCTGTTCGGGCGGGTATTCTGCGGGGGCGTATGTCCGCTGGGCGCGATGCAGGAACTGGTGGTGCTCCGGCCGCTGCGCGTGCCGCGCGTGCTCGATAAAGTGCTCGGGCTGTTCAAGTGGGTTTACCTGGTATTGGCAATCTGGTTCGCAGCCCGCCCGGTCGAGACGCGTGATTTCGTCATCTGCCGCTTCGACCCGTTCGTAGGCTTCTTCCGGTTTAGCGGGCCGACGCACATGATGCTGATCGGCGCGGGTCTGCTGGTGCTGGGGCTGTTCATCGGGCGGCCGTACTGCCGGTATGTGTGTCCGTACGGCGCGATTCTGTCGCTGCTGTCGCGGATTTCGTGGCGGGGCGTGACGATCACGCCGGACAAGGAGTTGGACTGCGGGCTGTGCGCCGCATCGTGTCCGTACGGTGCGATCAGGGACCTGCGCGCGGAGAAGTCTTCGTGCCTGTTCTGCGCCCGCTGCTTCAATACCTGTCCGCGCCATCGCGCGCGCGGACAAACTGAAACCGCCCCGCAGGGGCCGTCCCAATCGTCATGAGCAAGGCCGCCCAGAAACTCAGCGCGTTAGCACTGGCCGTCGTGGCCGGCCTGATCGTGCTGGCGACCGGCAGCCTGCTGACGGCCAGAGCGATCGCGGCGCAGCAGCGTCTGCCGGCGGACGAAGCGCGCGTCGAAGAGCTGACGACCAAGACTCAGACCGACGCGGCATACGCCGCCGAGGCACATGCTGAGCTGGAGCGACAGACCCAGGCTTCGTTGCAGCGTGACGCACAACGCGAGCTGATGTCGCCGATTCTGTTGGTTGGTGCGGTTGTCCTTATCGTGAGTCTCAAGTGGCTGGTCGCCCTGGGTGGGCCAAAGGTGACCCTCCCGCCGAGACTCTGTTACCTGACGCCCACCATCGCCGAACCGACGCATGAATGTGAGTGTGGCACGGCCGTGCCGGCCGTGTCGTCCGAGCGTTTGCCAGCGCTCGATGAAGTGGACATTTCGGTCGTCGACGAAATAGTCGGCCGCGAGGGCCGCGGCCCACACGCGGCGATCCCAATCCTGCAGGCAGTCCAGGCACACTACCGCTACCTGCCCGAAGCGGCCCTACGCCGCGTGTGCGAGCTGACCGAGATCCCGGCGGGGCAACTCGTCGGCGTGGCGACCTTCTATACGCAGTTCCGGCAAACCCCGGTTGGCAAGCACCTGGTCAAGATCTGCCACGGCACCGCCTGTCACGTTGCCGGCGCTGGGCGCATCATGGACGAACTCCGTCGCCAACTGCGGATCGCCCCGGGCGCGGATACTGACGCGGCCCGCGACTTCACGATCGAGCAGGTGCCCTGTATGGGTTGCTGCACGCTCGCGCCGGTCGCGCGGATCGACCAGGTCACGCACGGACACTTGCAGCCTAACACCGCATTGGAACTGCTGTCAGAGTGCAGGCGCCCAAGGACGAACGGCAAGGTGCGGAAGCGCGAGCCCGCCCGCGTGGCCGGCAAATCCCGGCCCGCCGTCGGCGAGATTCGCATCGGGCTCGGCTCGTGTTGCGTCGCCAACGGCAGCGGGAACGTCCACGACGCGCTCGAAGAGGCGCTGGCCAAAACGGGCGTCAGTACGAGCGTCAAGCGCGTCGGCTGCGTGGGGATGTGTCATCAGACGCCGCTGCTGGAGATCGATACGCCCACCGGGTCCTCCGCCCGCTACGCGCGCGTGCAACCGGAAGATGTGAAAGCACTCGTGCGGCGGCACTTCCGACCGACCGGGCTGGCCCGTCGCTTGCGCAGCGATGTGGTGAACGCGATCGATTACGTCTTTGACAGCGGTGGGCGACGGGTTGTGGACGACCACGCGATCGCGCTGCGCGACCCGCCGGTGGCGGCGTTCCTGGGGCCACAGAAACACATTGCCACCGAACATTACGGGCGCCTCGATCCGTGCGATCTGGATGAGTATGTGCGGCATGACGGCTTCACGGCGCTGAAACGCTGTCTCGCAGAGCTTACGCCCGAGGAGGTGATCGCGCAGATTCGTGAAAGCGGGCTGCGCGGCCGCGGTGGGGCTGGCTTCCCCGCTGCCGACAAGTGGGCCAAGGTTCGCAACGCGACGGGCGAGAAGAAGTACATCATCTGCAACGGTGACGAAGGCGACCCCGGGGCGTTCATGGATCGCATGCTGATGGAGTCGTACCCGTACCGCATCATCGAGGGTGTCGCCATCGCCGCTCTGGCCGTCGGGGCGGCCGAAGGCTTCTTCTACATCCGGCGCGAGTACGCGCTGGCGGTTGAGCGGATTCGCGCGGCGCTGGCGGAGTGCGAGCGGCGCGGCATAGTCGGCGATGATGCCTTCGGTAACGGTCGCGGATTGCGGCTGCGCATCATGGAAGGAGCGGGCGCATTTGTCTGCGGCGAGGAGACGGCGCTGATCGCGTCGCTCGAAGGACGGCGGGGCGTGCCGAGCCTGCGTCCCCCTTACCCGGCCGAATGCGGCCTTTGGGGGCAGCCGACGCTGGTGAGCAACGTCGAGTCGTACGCGGTCGTACCGTGGATCCTGCGCCACGGACCGGCGGAGTTCGCCGCGCTCGGTACCGGGACCAGCAAGGGCACCAAGGTCTTCGCGCTGGCCGGCAAGGTGGCCCGCGGCGGGCTGATCGAGGTGCCGATGGGCATCACCATCCGTCAGATCGTCGAGGAGATCGGCGGCGGCGTCAGGCATGAGCAAAGACCATTTGGGACGCGCTCACACACGTTCAAGGCGGTGCAGATCGGCGGACCGTCGGGTGGATGCGTGCCGGCCGAGCTGGCG
>CAZDTB010000038.1:13749-17492 GCA_964508075.1 uncultured Planctomycetales bacterium | reverse complement strand
AAGAACGTAACAAGGTGACAAAGTGACAAAGACCGCCGATCAAAACCCTGGGGGACAGGCCTCCGGCCTGTCAATCGACCGGCCGGAGGCCGGTCCCCCAACCAGTTCTGTCAGGCGCTCTTAGAGTGGTCACGACAGTCGTTGATCTGTATGCTCTTCTGAGGTGTGTCATGCTCCGCGATTCCAGCACCGCCAAGCTCGTCGAAAAACAGATGCGCAACTGGGAAATCACCCGGCAGCAACGTCTCGAGCTCGAAGAAGGTCAGCCCCAGGCGCCGGTGGCCCACTTCGTCACCGTCTCGCAGGCCATCGGCAGCACCGGCGAACAGGTCGCCCGGCAACTGGCCGAGCGGCTCGGCTGGCCGCTGTTCGACAAAGAGATCCTCCAGCACATGGCCGGCGACGACCAGGTCCGCACGCGCTTGTACGAGAAGATGGACGAGCGCGACACGAACTGGCTGCAACACATGATCCGCAACCTCCTCCAGGGAGAATACCGCAAGGAGGACTACTTCTATCGCCTCAGCGAGGCCGTGCTCGC
Organism: uncultured Planctomycetales bacterium; assembly: GCA_964508075.1. Classification (GTDB taxonomy): domain Bacteria; phylum Planctomycetota; class Phycisphaerae; order UBA1845; family Fen-1342; genus JALSRY01. Next base: position 16,951 of record CAZDTB010000038.1, on the reverse strand, counting down.
TCTGGCCCGGCAAGGGCCGGCGGTCTTCGTCGGCCGCGGGGCCGATTTCGTCCTGCCGCAGGATCGCGGCCTGCGTGTCCGCTTCCTGGCTCCACACGATGCCCGCGTCGCCACGTATGCTCGGCAGAATCAGTGTGACAGAGAGACGGCCCGGACCGAGATCGGCCGGGCGGAGCGCGAACGGGAGGTATTCTTCCGGCGATGCTTCGGCAGGCCCAAGGCCGATCCGACCCGTTTCGATCTGTTGATCAATCTCGGACGGATGTCACCCGATGAGGCGATCGCAGTGATCCTCGCGGCGCTGCGTTTGCGTGGGGTGCCGGTGACGTAGCAACCGGGACCGTCCAAACCTGCACAAGTCCATCGCTACGACGCGTCCTCGTCCAGCATCCCAAGTTGCCACATGAGGAACACCCAACCGTCGACGTATTCCGCGATCCGCTTGTCCAGCGGCTTGCCCTTGCCGTGGCCGGCCTTCTTCTCAACCCGCAGCAGGATCGGGTTGTCCGAGCCGCTGGCCGCTTGCAGCAGCGCCGTCATCTTGCGGGCGTGCATCGGGTCGACCCGCGAGTCCGACTCGGCCGTCGTGAACAGCACCGCCGGATACTTCACGCCCGGCCGGACGTGGTGATACGGCGAGTAGGCATGTAGGTACTTGAACTGCTCGGGATCTTCGGCGGAGCCGTACTCGGGAATCCACAGCCGGGCGATCGAGAAACGATGGTAGCGGACCATATCGAGCAGCGGGACGCCGCAGTAAGCGGCTTTGAACAAGTCCGGCCGCTGCGTAATCATCGCGCCCACCAGGAGCCCGCCGTTACTCCCACCGCGCAGCGCCAGCCGCTCGGGCCGGGTGTACTTGTCGGCAATCAGCTTCTCGCAGGCGGCGATCATGTCGTCGAAAACGTTCTGCTTCTGCTCTAGCTGCCCCGCCCGGTGCCACTCTTCACCAAACTCACCCCCACCGCGCAGGTTGGCTAGCGCGTAGACCCCCCCGGCGTCCAGGAACGGGAGCGGATGCTGGATGAAGCGGGGCGTTACGCTGTTGTTGAACCCGCCGTAGCCGCATAGCACCGTCGGGTTGTTCCCGTTCAGCTCCAGGTTCTTCTTGTGGGTCACGAACATCGGGACGCGCGTGCCGTCCTTTGAGTTGAACCAGACCTGTTTCGCCTCGTACTGGCTCAGATCCAGATCGACCGCCATCCGGTCAACCACCGTCATCTGATGTGTGCCGAGGTCGTAGCGGAAGATCGTCGGCGGATGGGTGAATGACTCGAAGCGGAAGAACAGCTCGGCCGCGTCAGGCCGGCCACGGATGGTGCTGACGCTGCCGAGGGTCGGCAGCTCAATCTCCGTGCTAATCTTGCCATCGGTCTCGTAGACGCACAGGCGTGAGTAGGCGTTCTCCATCATGCTGACGACTAGCTTGCCCCCGACAATCCTCAGGCTCTCGATTACGCCGGTCTGCTCGGGGATCACCTCTTTCCAGGTCTCGGGGCCGGGGTCGGCCGGGTCGGTCACGACCACGCGGTAGCGCGGGGCCTCGTGGTTGGTGAGCAGGAAGAGCTGGTCGTCCAGCACGTCGCCGCTGAGCAGCACCCGCAGTCCGACCGCGACGGGGCGGAATTCCTCTTCGTCGGCCCGGCGAATGTAAAGATCCTGCTCGCTCCAGCCGCGGCCGATCGTCAGCAGCAGGTACCGGTAGTCGCTCGAGGCCCGGATCCGGGGCCACTCCTCCTTCGGGCGCCCCTCACCAAAGACCTTCGGGTCCGAACGCCAGTCGGTGCCGAGCTTGTGGTAATACACGTGGCGGTAGTAGTTCTCGTCACCCGCGGGCACGGAGCCCGGCTCGGGGAAGCGGAGATAGTGGAATCCGCGGCCATCCGCGTCCCAGGCCACGCTGTTCGAGCGGGTGCGTGGAATCGCCAGCGGCAGATCTTCGCCGGCCTTCACGTCGCGAACGGACAATGTGCTCTTCTCGTTGCCGCTGAAGGACTTGCCGTAGGCAACCAGCGCTCCGTCCGCGGAGGGGAACCACCAGTCCAGTGACACCGTGCCGTCCTGGCTGAACTTGTTCGGGTTGAGCACCGGGCGCGGCTCGGCGTCGATGCCGCCCTGCTTCACGTAAACGACGGCGTGATTCTGGCCGCCCACGCGCCGGGTGATGAAGTAGCACTCGCCGAAAACCCGCGGGCTCGAAACGGTCGCGGCGGCGTAGAGCTTCGTCAGCCGGTCGGTCAGCGCCCCGCGGGCGGCGGGGAACTGGTCGAGATAGCGGCGGGTGAGGGCGTTCTGCTGCTCGGTCCAGGAGCGGACCTCGGGGTCGTCGCTGTTCTCGAGCCAGCGATAGGGATCCTCGATCGTGATCCCGTGCACGACGTCGGTGACGGTCTCGACGCGTGTCGTCGGGTATTCGGGACGCTGGGCGCGGGCCGCGCTGGCGGCCAGAACGCAGAGCAGCGCTAGAATGCGGGACGGCCTCGGTGGACCCTGGATGCGCATTATGGCCTCCTCCTGGAAACCCAGCACGACAGCCTACCGCCGCCATGGGGTGGTCGCCAGCCCACGCGCCTTCACCAGAGCGTCCGCCCAGGTTGCGAGTTTTCTGTAACTTCCGTGTACGCAAGACGATAGGACTGCTAAGCTACCCATCGAAATGCCCTCCGACCCGACCAGCACTCCAGCTCCCGGCCACCCCGACCTGACCGACACCGGTATGCGCTGCCCGCGCTGTGAATACAACCTGACCGGCCTCACCGATCCCCGCTGCCCCGAATGCGGCACCACGTTCGATTGGGACGACATCCGCCGGGCGGCGGCGTGCCCGCCACGCATCGCGTTCGAGCGGGCCAGAAGGTGGCGTAAGATCCCGGCGTTCGCGGTGACTTGGGCGACGGTGCTGTTCGCCCCCTGGGTCTTCGCCCGCCAGATCGCGCAGCGCGTGAGTTGGCGGCACGGGCTGGTGTTCGGGGCGACCTGTTTCGCTGGCACGGCGCCCTTCTACGTGTCAAGCCGGGACGCCCATTTTCACGCCACCTGGCTCCTCACCGCGCTGCTGTATGTTCCGCTTCAGGCAGCCTGGCTCTCGGCGCTCGATCCGATTTGGGCCCGCGGCATGAATCCGGACGCGTTTCGGCTTGCCACGCGCCTGGCGCTGACCGAGCTGCTGCTATCGGGCTGCACGTGCGCCTCCGACCATCAC
>CAZDTB010000038.1:0-13739 GCA_964508075.1 uncultured Planctomycetales bacterium | reverse complement strand
AGGCAGCCTGGCTCTCGGCGCTCGATCCGGCGGTGTGGCGGCGTCCCGCGGAGACGCTGCGGTTCTGGTTTCTCGCGGGCTGCTACACATCGGCCGTGATGCTCACGGAGATCGTGATCGGCCCCCCGCCGCTGTGGCTCACCGATCTCTGGGATTTCCTCACGACCGGTCACGCGGACTCGTGGCTCGACGACATCTTCGACCTCGGCGTCGATTCCGTCGTATGGTGGATCCAACTGAGTCTGTGGATTCTCGCGCTGTGCTGCATCTATGCCAGACGAGTCACCAGACGCCCAGCGCCAGCCCTGGTGGTCGCCCGGACGATCGTCGTCGGAGCGAGCTTGTTGGTGCTGTACGCTGCGGCTGTCCAATGGATTGGCGCGCTTACCTCCGCTTGGGTGGGCGGCTAGCTGTAGCAGCATTGACCCCAGCGCCACCGGCGCGGGAGTTCGCGGCGCGATTCTCAAACTCCCGCGGCGAACTGTGTCTCACACAGCTTCACGTAGAACGGGCAGGTTTCGAGCAGCTCGGCGTGCTTGCCGTATGAGACGATGCGGCCTTCGTTGAGGACGACGGTGATATCAGCGTGGGCAATCGTACTGTACCGATGCGCGATCACGAACGTCGTCCGGTTACGCGTCACATCCTCGATCGCTTCGCGAATTTTGCGCTCCGACTCGCTGTCGACCTGGCTGGTGGCCTCGTCGAGGATCAGGATCGGCGGGTCACGTAAGATCGCCCGGGCCAGCGCCAAACGCTGACGCTCGCCGCCGGAGAGTGAGCGGGCGCTGATCAGCGCGTCGTACCCGTGGGTCTCGCGACCCGCGTGCATAACAGAGAGGTCTTGGATGAAGTCGTCAATGTGGGCCCGCTCGGCGGCCTGGCGAACCACCTCGTCATCCACCGCTCCGTCGGCCCCGTACGCGATGTTCGCTCGGACCGTGTCCGCGAAAACCACCGCCTCCTGCGTCACCAGCCCGATTTGCGCCCGCAACGATTCGAGCGAGACCCCCGCGATATCGTGGTCGTCGACCAGAATCCGGCCCCGAGTCGGCTCGTAGAACCGCAGCAACAGCGACATCAGTGTGGTTTTGCCGGAACCGTTCGGGCCGACTAGTGCGACCACCTGCCCTTTCTTCACGCGCAGGTTGATGTCGTCGAGCACCAGCTTCTCCGGGTGCGACGGATACGCAAAAGAGACGCCGTTGAACTCAATCGTGCCGGCCAGCGGCGGCAGATCAGGAAGCCTGGAACTGGGAACCGCCGGTTCCTCGGTGCGCACGTCGCGCAGCTCGAGCAAACGTCGCGCGGATGCCTCGGCCGCCTGCAAACGGTTGTTCACCTTACCCAGCTTGCGGACCGGATCGAACACGCCGCCCAGGCACACGATCGCGGCGAAGAACAGGTGCGGCTCGAGCTGCTGGTTGAAGACACGCGTCGCGCCGTAGACCACGAAGGCCGAGACGGCCAGCATCGCCAGCACCTCCAGCGCCGGCTTGGTCGCCGCGTCGACCAGCTCGATGTGCGTCTGGGCCCGGGTCAGCGTGCGGCCTTCGCGTTCGAAGCGCCGGCCCTCGGCGGCCTGCATCCCGTAGGCCTTGACCTCGCGAATGCCGGCGATTCTTTCGCCGAGGTGGTCGAGCAGGCGCCCCCAAGATTCCGAGGCACGTTTTTGCGAGCGCTTCACTGTCCGACCGAAGGCACCCATGACGAGCAGGCCGATCGGCAGGCCGACCAGCGCCACGATCAGCAGTCGCCAGTCGATCAACACCGTCAGCGCCAACACGCCGGCGGCTTTCATCGGCTCGCGCACCGCCCGGCCGAACAGCGTGGTCATGCCAACCTCGACCTTGTTGATGTCGGTCGCGAAGCGGCCCAGCGTGTCCCCCGGGGCCTGGGCACCGTGCCATTGCATCGGCAGCCGCAGGACGTGCTCGGCCAGCTCGCTGCGCAGGCCGTGCAGCGAACGCTGCACCGACGTCGCGATCAGCCCCTCGTTTGCCAGCCGACACAGACCACCCAGCAGCGTGATCAGGACCAGGCCGCCCATCACGACCGCCAGCGTCTTCAGCCGGCCGTCGGCGCCCTTGCCCGCCGGCAGCCACGAGGCCACGCGACACAGCGCGCCGGACCACCATCGGTAGGGTTGCAGGCGAAGCTCGACCTTTCTTCGCTCGCCTTCCGCCGAAGACGCAACCACAGCTCGAATACTCGGCTCGCTATGCCCCGCGATGGTCCGCATCAAGGCGTACGAGCCCGGCGATTCGTCCTGGAGGGCGACGATGCGATCGCCGTCGGTAAGTGCGTTGCTGCTGACCGACTCGGGACGAACGTGGGTGATGACCAGCCCGCCCGGATCGTCAGGCAAGTCGGCGGCGATCACGATGTCGAGCCGATGCTGCGTCTCCGCGCGGTGGAGCCAGTCCGCGAGCGTCTCGTGGTCCGCGAAGACCACCTTCAGAAGCGGAATCACGCTCGAGACGCTGAACGTGTAGAAAACGCTCACGCCGATCGCCGCCACCAATCCCAGAATCAGCGGACGCAGGTGCGGACGCAGGTAGGCGAGCACCCGCCGAAAGTTCGGCAGCCAGCTTGTCGGTCGAGTTACGCGTGACATCCACGGCTATCATAGCTTGCCCAGCGATCAGCGGGCAGGCGCCCAGTCGCGCTTCGCGGTTTTCGGACGCCGCAACTCCGCGCCCGCCTCCCCCCCATCCGAGCCCGAAGCGCAAGCGAGGGCCCCACATTTCGCGCCGCGCGCCCCGACCGCTAGGGCAGCTCCTCCACGTCGACGTCATCCTCGTCGTCTGCGTCGAGGTAGCCCAGCGCCTTCAGCCGCGCGATGGTCTCGTCGCGGCGGCGATCGTCGAAGCGCGACGGCAGCGGGCTCTGGGCGACGGTCCAGGCGTCAAGCTTGCGACGTAGGTCCGCGGCGCGGGCGGCGACCTCCGCCGTGGCAGATTCGAGCAGGTTGTTCTGCTCGTAGGGATCGGTCCGCAGGTTGTAGAGTCCCTCTTTGCTGAGGTATTGCGTCCGAATGTACTTGAAAGAGCCGTCGCGTACGCAACGAGCCTTCGGGTTGTTGAACCAGCGCGGGTCGGACTCCTGCCTCATCGGCTTGCTGGCTTCACCAAAACGTGGCCGCTCAAGCTCATTCCTCGTCGGGACTCCCAGCTCGAGCACGTCGCCCTCCACGCCCGCCGGCACCGGCAGACCGAGGTAGCTCACCATCGTTGGCAACATGTCGATGCTGGCGACCGGCAGGTCGAGGCGTACGCCGCCCTGAGCCCCATCCGGGAGGCGAAGCAGCCCCACGCAGTGCATTTCTGATTGGTACACGGTGCGGCCGTGGTGAAACGCCTTGCCAGGGTTCTCGCCGAGGTTCTCGCCGTGGTCGCTCGTCACCAGCAGAAGGGCCTGGTCAATGATCCCGCGACGCCGGAGCTCGTCGAGCAGTCGCCCGACGTGATGATCCATGTAGGAGACTTCGCCGGCGTAGCGGCTCAGTGAACGTCTGGAATCCTCCGATCCGTCGCCGTACGTCAGCGCCGGGTGATCCTTGAATCCAATCGCTCCAGGGGCGTCGCCGTACATCGCGTCGTAGGGCGCCGGTGGATCGTACGGCTGGTGCGGGTCGAAGTAGTGCACAAAAAGAAACAGGCGCGGCGGGACGCCGTGCTGATCAAGATACGCGATGACCGCATCGGTGACGGCGGCGGCCCGACGTTGGTTCTGGTCGATCTGGTCACCGTCGAGGAAGATCTCGAACTGTTGGTCGAAGTGATCAAACCCCTGGGCGAAATTGAAGCGGCTGTGGAGCGCGAACGAGCCGAGGAATCCGACGGTCGCAAACCCCGCCTCTTTCAGAATCTCCGCCAGCATCACGTTGTCGTCGTGCACGATGAAGCCGTTGCGCGGCACGCCGTGCGTGTGCGGGTACTTGCCGGTGAACAGCGATACGTGCGAAGAGAGGGTCGTCGAGATCGCCGTCACGTAGTCGGTGAACAAGATCGACTCGGCGGCGAGGGCGTCGATGTTCGGCGTCTCGATCCAGGTGTTGCCGTAACAGCCGAAGTGATCCGCCCGCGTGGTGTCGAGCGAGATGACGATGACGTGCCGCGCTGCGGCGCGCTCGGCCGGCTGGCGCGCATACCACACGAGGCCCGCGATAACCGCGACCACGGCGACCACGCCGAGTACGGTGAGCAGCCCGCGCGGCCGGCGATGCGTGACGTTCGGTCCTGCTACTGCCATCATCAGCGCTACGTTATCGCGGCGAGGTCAGCGTATCCAGCGAACTCGGAGACCCCTACGGCGGCGGGCCGTCGGCGTCCTCTTCTTCTTCGCCGACTAGGTAGCCCAAGGCCCTCAGCCGGCGAACGGTCTCGTCCCGCTGCTGCTGATCGAAGTGGGTCGGCAGCGGGTTCTGCGTCGCGGTCCAGGCCGCAAGCTGGCGGCGCAGCTCGGCGGCCCGGCTGACCATCTCCGGGGCATACGAGCTCAACAGATTCCTCTGTTCGAGCGGATCGAGCGAGAGGTCATAGAGCTCTTCCGTGGACCGATACGGCGTCTGGATGTACTTGAACGAGCCCTGCCGCGCGCAGCGCGCCTTGCGGTCGTTGAACCAGCTCGCGTCGGATTCGTCGAAACGCGGCTTGCTCGCCTCGGCAAAGCGCGTTCGCGCGGGCATCGCCGGCTCGGTTCCGGTCAGATCGAGCACCTCCCCCTCCACGTCGGAGGGAATCGTCATCCCGACGTAGTCTAGAACGGTGGGCAGAACGTCGATGCTGGCTGTGGGGATGTCGAGCCGCAGCCCGCCATGTGCCCCATTCGGCAGACGAAACATGGCAACCGACCTCAACTCACACTCGTACACGGTTGAACCATGCCCCACCCGACGATCGACCGTGTCACCGAGGCACTCGCCGTGGTCGCTGGTGACCACGAGGATGGCGTGGTCGAGAATGCCGCGGCGTCTCAAGTCATCCAGCAAACGCCCGAGGTGCCGGTCCATATAGGACACTTCGCCAGCGTAATCGTAGAGGAAGCGTCTGATCTCCGCCGGTGGGTCGCCAAACGCCGTTGCGGGGTGGTCCTGGGGCTCGACGCTGCCGGCTGTCTCGCCATACATGGTGTCGTAAGGTGGCGGCGGGTCATAGGGCACGTGGGGATCGAAGTAATGGACGAAGAGAAACAAGTTGGGCGGGATGCCCTGGCGGTCGAGGTAGTCGATGACCGCGTCTGTCACCGCCTCGGCGCGGCGTTGGTTCTGGTCAGCGCCCCCCTCGCCCATCGCGATGTTGAACTCCTCGTCGTAATGATCGAACCCCTGGGCAACGTTGAACCCCTTGTCGAGGGCGAACGAAGCAAGAAACCCGGCCGTGTGAAAGCCGGCCTCCTTGAGAATCTCCGCGAGCATGACGTTGTCGTCATGGGCCACGAAGCCGTTGCGCGGCACGCCGTGTGTGTGCGGGTATTTCCCGGTGAACAGCGTCGTGTGCGAGGCGAGCGTGGTGGGAACGACGGTCATGTAGTCGGTCAGCAGGATCGACTCGGCGGCCAGGGCATCGATCCGTGGCGTACGAATCCACGTGTTCCCATAGCAGCCGAAATGGTCGGCCCGCGCGGTGTCGAGCGAAATGACGATAACGTGCCGCACGGCGTTGCGGTCCGCCACAGGGAGCACGTGCAGGAGCACGCTCGAGCCCACGAGAATGACGGCGAGGATACCGAACAGCGCGAGGCGGCGGCGCGGCCCAAGCGGCGGCGCGCCGGGCGAGACGCCCGGCCCACCCCTGTCTGAGTCGTTCATCGCGACCATGGCGCTACGGTATCATCGCCCGGGCGGTGTATCCAGCCGCCAGATGAGCCGACCGGCGAACGGGCCGCGGAAGCGGGGGAACCAACGGGATGATTACGGCTGTTTCGGGTATAAAGCACTGGGTACCGTGCGACCTTGTTCGACCAGGAGACGGCTGATGCGATACGCGGTCACGGCTTGCATCGTATGCGTGCTGGCCGCACCAACGTGGGCGGGGGATGATTGGCCGCAGTGGCGCGGGCCGACACTCGACGGTGTGAGCACCTGTACTGACCTGCCGACCGAGTGGAGCGAGAGCAAGAACATTGTCTGGAAAGTCCCGCTCCCGTCGTGGAGCGCCGCGACGCCGATCGTCCTCGGCGACCGCGTGTTCGTCACCTCGCCGTCGAAGGCGGGCGCGGCGTCCGCTGGCTCCGCCGGCAAGCAGCGTGGCCGAGGCGGCCCCGAGCACGCCGGCGGACCGGACATCCTGTTGCTCTGCCTCCGCAAGTCCGACGGGGGCCTGCTGTGGGAGCGAAAGCTCGACGACGGCAACAGACTTTACCGAAAGCAGAACATGGCCTCCTCGTCTCCCGTAACCGATGGGGTGCATGTCTGGGCGCTTACCGGCACCGGTGTGCTGACAGCGTTCGACGTGGAGGGGAACCGGAGCTGGCGTCGTGACTTGCAGGAGCAATACGGCGCGTTCGGGTTGAAGTTCGGCTATGCCTCGTCGCCGCTGCTCTACGAGGACCTGGTCATCGTGCAGGTACTCCACGGCACGCGGACGACAGACCCCTCGTACCTAGTCGCGTTCGACGGGGTTAGCGGTGAAGTCGTCTGGCATCACGAGCGGCGGACCGACGCACAGCGGGAATGTCCGGATGCCTACACCACGCCGACCATCAGCACGCATAATGGTCGCAGTGATCTGATCGTCAGCGGCGCGGATTACCTGACCGGGCACGACCCGCGAACGGGTCGCGAAATCTGGCGGGCGGGCGGCCTGAACCCGGAGAAGCGGGGCAACTATCGCATCTGCGCATCGCCCGTCCCGGTGGGCGACCTGATCATCGCCCCCTCACGCGTGAAGCCGATCCTCGCGATTCGCGCGGGCGGCATGGGAGACGTGACGGATTCCCATTTCGCGTGGAAGCTGGCCAAGGGCGGGCCCGATGTGCCGACGCCGGTCTTGGACGGCAAGCATGTATACGTCGTCAACGACAGCGGTCTGGTTTCCTGCGTGGAAGTCAAGAGCGGGCAGGTCGTCTGGGGGCCGCAGCGCACTGCCAGGGGAACGGTCAGTGCGTCACCGCTGCTGGCCGACGGGAAGCTCTACATCACGAACGAATCGGCGACCACGACCGTGCTGGAAGCCGGTGGCGAATTCAGGGTCCTGGCAACCAACCGGCTGGACGACGACCATACGCTGGCCTCGCTGGCGACCTCGGGCAAGCAGATTCTCCTCCGAACGTCAACACACCTGTACTGCATTGGCTCGCCCGCTCGCTCAGAGTGATTGCCGCGGCACAGGCCTGACGGTTTCGGCACAGCCAGAAGCACGTTCGGGACATTCAGCAAATGCGCGGAAGTTCCTCGCCGTACGGGCGTTGTACGATCCGGCGACCACCCGCCGTGGTGAGCAATTCCACTAAGGGCGGCTGACTGCCCGTCACGCGGCCAATGCGCGCGGCGTGCTTGCCGAGCGGGTCCTGCCGCATCGCATCCAGGACGTTGTCAGCATCGGCCCACGCAGCAACGCACACCACCTTGCCCTCATTCGCGACGGTGAGCGGATCGAGCCCCAACATCTCCGCCGCGTGGCGCGCCGTGGGGGAGATCGGGACGCGCCGCTCGTCGATCTCGATGCTCAGGCTGGTGGCATCGCTGATATCGGCGAGCACGCCGGCGACTCCGCCGCGCGTCGCATCGCGCAGGAATCGGACATGCGCGCCGGTGTCGAACACGCGTGCGAGGAGGTGATTGAGCGGGGCGGCGTCGGTACGTAACTCGGTGTCGAACTCGATTCCGCTGCGCACCGACATTACGGCCAGCCCGTGATCGGCGATGGTGCCATTGACGATAATGGCATCGCCGGGCCGGATGCTGGTCAGATCCAGCGCGAGTCCCGGCCGCAGAAGTCCCACGCCGGCGGTATTGATGAACAGGGCGTCACTCGTCGCTGAGCCGGGGCCGGAGGCGCGTCGTTCGATAACCTTTGTGTCGCCGGTTACGATCTCGACGCCAGCTTCCTTGGCGGTGGTGGCAACCGAGGCGATGATTCGATCGAGCAACTCGAACGGCAACCCCTCCTCCAGGATCAACGCCAGGCTGAGCGCGATCGGCTCGGCGCCCATGACGGCCAAATCGTTAATCGTGCCGGCAACCGCCAGCCGGCCGATATCGCCGCCGGGGAATTCCAACGGCGTTACGACGTACGAATCGGTCGTGAAGACGACCTTCCCGTCTATAGGCGGCAGGATGGCCCCGTCGGTCAGCGGGGCCAGGCGCTCGTTGCTCAGCGGCGGTACGAGACGCTCGCGGATGAACTGGCTCATCAGCTCGCCGCCGCCACCGTGCGCGAGCATGACACATTCGTCCGTCGGCTTCGTTGGCGTCATTGGTTCACTCTTTGAGAAGCGGGGCGCGCCGGGTTTGCGTCCGCCGGGCGGTTGTACTTGTACCAGGCGGCACAGGTGCCCTCGGTGCTGACCATACAGGGTCCGATCGGCGCGAGCGGAGTGCATTCACGGGCAAAGAGCGCACAAGCGTTGGGTTCGACCTTGCCCTGAATGACGTCGCCGCAGCGACAGCCGGGATGATCCTGGTCTTGGCCGAGCTCGATTTGGAACCGTTGCAGCGCGTCGAAACGTTGATAGGCCGGTGCCAGTTCAAAGCCGCTCCGCGGAATCACGCCCAACGCTCGCCAGGTTGTGTCGGCCGTCACGAAGACGCGGCTGAGCAGCTCGAGGGCGACGCGGTTGCCCGCCGCGCTGACCACCGCCGGGTAAACGTTTTCGACCACGGCGCGATTCTCGGCGAGTTGGCGCACAAGATGGACCAGCCCCGAAAGAATCTGCTCCGGCTCAAAGCCCGCGACGACACAGGCCCTGCCGTGTTTTTCAACGATGGGCTGATACGCCTGGGACCCGATGATGACGCTGACGTGTCCCGGGCAGAGGAAGGCATCGAGCGGGACATCGCCCGCGGCCAGCAGCGCCAGCATCGCCGGAATGACCAGCTTGTGGCACATCAGCACGCTGAAGTTGTCGAGGTCGTCGCGATCCGCTGCGAGTACGGTGGCGGCGGTCGCGGGGGCGGTGGTCTCAAAGCCGACCGCGAGAAAGACGATGTGCCGGTCGGGGTTCTGGCGGGCGAGGTCGAGCGCGGTAGCGGCACTGTTGATCACGCGAATCCGCGCCCCCCCGGCCCGCAGCTTCTCCAGGCTCCCATCCCGGCCGGGGACACGCATCATGTCGCCGTAGGTCGCCAGGATCACTTCGTCGCGGGCAGCGATCTGGAGGGCGGCGTCGATGTGCCGCTGCGCCGTAACACAGACGGGACAACCCGGGCCGCTGACCAGGCGCAGGTTGGCCGGCAGCAGCGCGCGAATCCCGGTCCGAAAGATCGAGACGGTATGCGTTCCGCAGACCTCCATGATCTGCACGCGCCGGCCGATTCGCGCGCAAAGCGCGTCCAGCTCGTCGCGCAGCGCTTTGATCTTCTCACTCATGACGCCGCCTCCGGCCTCAGCTCCAGGCCGCCACCACCGCCTGTCCCAACGCGATCCCCCCGTCGCCGCAGGGGACCTGCCGATGGTAAAGCACGCGCAACTTGCGTTGTTCGAGCAACTCCACCAGTCGCGCCAGCAACACGCGATTGGCGAAGCATCCGCCCGATAGGCCGACCGTGTCAACCGCAGTCAACTCACAGGCGATCCGGGCGGCATCGGCCAACATGGCCGCGATCGTCTCGTGGAAGCGTATGGAAATCTGGTTGATCGGCGCGCCGGCCTCGGCCACGGCGGCAATCTCCACGATCGCCGGCAACACGGACAGGCTGATGCGCCCGTCGCGCTCGACCACGTCGTACGCGTATGGCTCGGCCGATTCGAGATTCGCGACCGCCTCGAGCGCGACGGCCGCCTCGGCTTCATGCCGGTTCCGCTCGCAAAGCCCGAGCAGAAAGCTGACGGCGTCGAAGACGCGCCCGAGGCTGGAGCTATTCGGGGCGTTGAGCCGCGTCGCCGCCTGGCGCTCGAACCGGTCCAGCGTACCCGATGTGAACGCTTGTCTTCCGTCGCCGCCGAGCGCGAGCAGCGTCTCTCGCCAGGTTTCCGGCTGAGCCTGGCGGAGCAGCGCGGCGGCCGGTCGCCATGTTTCGATTGCGGCTGCATTCCCCCCAACCTGCGGGAAATAGTCCAAGTGTCCCAGGCGGTGAAAACCACGCAGTGTGCAGTGGAGGACTTCGCAGCCCCACGCGGCCCCGTCGGTCCCGTAGCCGACGCCGTCGCAGGCCAGGCCAACGATCGGCCCGGGCTCGCCCCACTCAGCCATCACGCTGACGATGTGGGCGTGGTGGTGCTGAACCGCGATGGCCGGAATCTGCGAGCGACGCGCGTAGTGCGTTGACAGGTATTGCGGGTGCAGGTCATAGGCGAGCAGATCGGGCGTGAACTCGTAGAGTTCCTTTAGGCGATCGATCGCGCTGACGAAGTTCCGATAGGCATCCGGATTCGTCAGGTCGCCCAGGTGCTCGCTGATCGTGGCCTCGCCGTTGTGATAGAGGCACACCGTCGACTTCAGCTCGCCACCCAGCGCAAGAATCTTCCTGTCCGCGTCCGCCGAACAGCGAATGCGCTCATCGAGACGGATCGGCCGCGGGGCGTAGCCGCGCGCCCGACGGAGGGGTGTGACCGTTTCCCGAAACGTGAACACGACCGAATCGTCGATCGGGCGGAAGATGCGACGATTGTGGATCAGAAACCCGTCGGCGACATCGGCGAGCGACGCGCGGGCGTCTTCGTCGTCGTAGGTCAGCGGCTGCCCGGCGAGATTCGCCGAAGTCATCACCAACGGCCCGAGCCCCTCCGCGAACAAGAGGTGATGGACGGGCGCGTACGGCAGGAAAACTCCGAAATCGCGACACTGCGGGGCGACGGCGTCGGCCAGGCCGTGGTGTTCATTCTTCGGCGCGAGCAGGATCGGCGCCGCAGGCAACGTCAGCGTTCGCTCATCCGTCGGTGTCAGGCGGCAGATCCGCCGGGCACTGTCGATGTCCGGGACCATCACCGCCAGCGGCTTGCCGTCGCGCAGCTTGCGCAGGCGCAGCAACTCGACCACGTCCTGCCGATCCGCCCGACAGGCAAGGTGGTAGCCGCCGATTCCTTTCACCGCCAGGACTTTCCCGTCCGCGAGCATTCGCGCCGCCTGCGTAATCGGATCGCCCGGAGCGAACGACGCGTCGACCAGCCGCAGCCGCAATTGTGGGCCGCACACCGGACAAGCGTTCGGCTGCGCGTGGAACCGCCGATCCCCCGGGTTTTCGTACTCTCGGCGACAGGGCTCACAGAACTCGAAGACGGCCATGGTTGTCGCCGGGCGGTCGTACGGGACCGCGCAGATAATCGAGTATCGCGGCCCGCAGTTGGTGCAGTTGATGAACGGATACCGGTAGCGTCGGTCATTTGGGTCGAACAACTCGCGCAGACAGTCGGCGCAGGTTGCCGCGTCGGGCGTGACCTCCGGTCGGCGTTCGGCCGCGCGCTCGGACCGCTCGATTCGGAAGGTTGTTTCGCCCCGTACGGCGACGTCGCGGTGCCGCACCTCGGCGACACGCGCCAGCGGTGGCAGACGGCGCGGCAGCTCCGCGGCAAACGCCTCTACGCGCTCGAGCGGCCCCTCGACCTCGACGACGGCACCGTTGCTGTTGTTGGCGACCGTCCCGCCCAGTTTCATCTCCGTGGCCAGCCGATATACGAACGGCCGAAACCCCACGCCCTGCACCTGTCCGCGCAGGTCAAAGCGTCGGCGAACAACTTGTGATGACGACCGCTCCACATCAGACTCCAGACACTGCCAGTATTGCCGCCCCGGCCGCACCTGCCAACGCGAAAACGCGACTACGTTAAGACTTTAGTGCGTCACGACCTTACGGCAACGTTGCCGGAACTGGCCCCCCCGCGTTCGCGAGCAGGAGGAGTGGGACTGGAAACGCCGTACGCGTGTGCCGCCGCGCCCAGCGAAGGGCGGGTGACCTGATCACCCTCGCTGGGTTGCACGCTGCTGAAGCATCTCGCCACGCATGGCGGTGAGGGCCTGTCCGAGCACATCGACGCGCGCGCCGTGCACACGGACTTTGACGATCCCGCCGCGCCCGGATACCTGATGGCCCACGAGCTCGGTCTTGCCGAGGCGTTCGGCCCAATATGGTCCAAGGCTGCAATGCGCCGTCCCGGTCACGGGATCCTCGTCGATGCCGATGCCCGGGCCGAAGAAGCGCGAGACGAAGTCGTACGAGCCCACGTCGCTGCGCGCTGTAACGATGCAGACGCCGGACCCTTCGCGCCGAAGCTGTCCTGTGTCAGGCTGGAGCTCTCGAACGGTGGGCTCGGAATCCACTTCCACCAGGTACGTCCCGGACTGATTTCGATGGGTGCTCAGCGGTCGGCAACCCAGCGCCTCGGACAGGCCGCCTGGAGCCGCGCACTGTTCGACGGGCAGCGCCGGAAAGTCGAGGCAGATCCAATCAGCTTCGCGTCGAGCGGTGAGCAACCCGCTCTGCGCATGAAACGTGATCGGCTGCTCGCGTGAGGCCAGTTCTTCCTCCCACAACACATGAGCGCTGGCCAGAGTCGCGTGCCCGCAGAGCGGCATTTCCACTGTCGGTGTAAACCACCTGATCGAGAAACCGTCGTCCGGGCGCCGCCGAACGAAGGCCGTTTCCGACAGGTTCATCTCCGCCGCGACCGCCTGCATCCACGATTCGGGCGCATCCTGGCGCAGCAGGCAAACCGCGGCCGGGTTCCCTCGAAAAGGCTCCGTAGTAAACGCGTCCACTACGATGACACGAGTGTTCGTTGACATGCTGGCCCCTTTGCCGGACGGTCTGATCGATGATCCGGGCGGGTGGCTCGCCGATCAGATCGTAGGGGTACCATGGTTGCATCGCAACCGGACCAGGATGGTCTGGCGATCTGCCATGCAGGCTGCCTTTCCAGTGAAGCCGATGGAGTGGTCATCAAGAGAGGGGCCAAAGCCTCGGAGTGCCGATTGAAGCTGTGTCGGATCGCGAGAAGAGGATATGCTTACGCGGCCGTCTAGTACCAGTGTGGCACCGGCGTCTCGGCAGCGAGGTTCGGTCGGGGTGTCGTAGTCGTGGTCGGGCTCGCGCCCTCGTACCAAGCGTAGCCCAGCAGGACAACGGAGGAATCGCGCGAGGTGACCGTGACGCAACCTTCCAGGGAAACGAACCATTCGGAGCACGCCAACGTGCGGCCCACTGCTGGCGAGAGTGCTCCGGATTTCCGTAACGCGTTGCGCGGCTTTCTGCTGCTGGATCTGTTCGTGCGGCTGCTCGTCTGGACCGGAGCGCTCGGGCTCAGCATCGGTGCCTTCAACGCGTTGGACCTCTGGCCGAAAGAGAGCATCGTTGGGGCGGGTTTCGGGCTGGCCTGGTTTTGGGCCAAGCGTGCTGGGTGGTGCATATTGTTCTTCAATGTGTTCTACGTCGCTGAGCTGGTTATCTTGCGTCTGCTGGTTCCGGCCCCGAAGGAGGGTCGTTACCCGATCACCGGGCGCAGGTCGAACCGGCAGCTGATTTGGGCGGGGATGCTGGGGGCGCTCGCGAAGGCCCGCTACGAAGCTCCGTTCCCCGGGTTCCTGGTCTTTCACATTGCGAACCTCCCGCCGATGTGCTGGTTGATGGGGCCAATCTTCGG
>CAZDTB010000037.1:0-17594 GCA_964508075.1 uncultured Planctomycetales bacterium | reverse complement strand
ATAGCGTCGGTACCGGCGTGTGTAATCAGGGTTCACTTCGCGGCCGGCCCGCTCAAATGAATCGGCGTAGTACATATACCGCGACTCGAGCGGATTCGTCTTGGGGACGTAGAACGCAACGCCGAGAACCAGCACCACTCCGAGCGCCAGGATGTCCACCGCACGCCGCTTCATCGCCAATCTTGCTCTTCACCGCCTCGATCAGCTCTGCGAATCGAGGTTTCCCAGTTACCGAACGTATGACGCGCATTCTACCGAGGCAAGCTGCTCGGCTAAAGGGGCCGTGCCGGGGACGACCTGCGGGTGATCGGTGGGCACCCGACCGGCGATTTGAAGTCGGGCGATCGTGGCTCGGGTATGGTGCGAGCGGGTCTCCTGCGACGCATGAGCCGCCCGGGGGAGGTGCCGGGAAGTCCTGCTCCCACGGGCCGGAGAGCGTGCTGGATGCTCACCGGGGCCGGCAGCCTACTGCTCGGCGAGGACATCGGCGAGCGTGCCGCGAACGTTGATGAAGTCATCGAGACGCGTGACCGACAGAGCCCGGCGAACCTGAGGTGCAACGCCGACCAGGAAGCTCTTGCGGTTGGACAGCTTCATGCCCTTGAAGAGCACGGCCAGCGCGCCGAGGGCCACACTGGGAGCGAACTCCACGTTGGAGATGTCGAGCACGAACGGCAGGGAAGGCTCTTCCGTCGCGGCGTGCGCGGCTTCGTCTGCCAGTTGCGTCGCGGTCGGACCATCGAGTCGGCTTGGCCGGACGACGGCCAGGGTGACTTGCTCATGAGGTTCGATCGTAATGACCTCGTAGCCTGGCATACTGTCTCCTCGTGTTCACTGGTGCGAGGCGCCGCCCAACCAGCGAGCGTAATGCGTTGTCCCGACGGCGATTCTGCGATCCGGGCGCAGGTCTTCAGGCCTGCGACGGCATCGTACCGCCGGCCGGCATCCGTTCCAAGCTTGGATTTGCGACGCCTGGGGGTTGCCCGGAAGGTGGAATCGTCTTCGCGTACAGACGATGTGCCCTTCATGTACCGCAAGTTGCCGGCCCGCTTCCTTCCGCCGAGCAGCGTCACTGGCAGGCCATGCTCCGGGAGCAGGGGATGGACACCCACGACGAAGTGATCGAGCCTCTGGCGAACGAGGGGGTGGAAATCCTCGTCGATGTGAACGTCGTGGCCAAGTCGGAGCGCGTGTGGAGAATTCGGTAACGGGAGGGTGGGTTGCCCACGAAGCGGCAGGGACGAAGTAGGAGAAACTGGGCGGTACCGGACTCGAACCAGTGACTTCTTCCTTGTAAGGGAAGCGCTCTAGCCAACTGAGCTAACCGCCCGTGCCGGACATTCTATCGCATCGCGGCGTGGTTGGGGGAGGTGCGGAGGCCGGGTTTTTGCGAATCGCCTCGCTCGTGCGTTCGGGTTCTCCAAGGCCCAGCGCTCGATATCCAGGGCGGCGAGTGACCCGCCCGGAGGCAACGCCTCGGGGAAGAGCTGCACGCGGCCGCCGCGCCCGAAACCTGCTTCCAACACTTGCTGAGGTGGCCGGACGTTGAGGGAAGTGACCATGTCGCGATCGAGCTGTTCTCAGAAGGAGGAGCCGATTCGGTCTGATTCCGTCTCACTCATCCGACGCCTCTCATTTACCGGACTATTGAGAGCCATGTCAGGCAGAACAGCGGCTCAATTACAGATTGGCACTGGTGATCGGGCGCGTGACCATTATTCCCGCATAAACCTGTGAACAGATTCTTGCCAATTGTCACCAGGACGACGACGCCCCATCCAGCCTCGCCGGCCCGGTGGCCGAGGAAGCGGAATGGGGCGTTTGATGGCGCACACTCAGTGGATCTGCCGCCGCTGAATCAGCGTTAATAGACGGAGCTGCCGTAATTGGCGAGCAAAGCCGCCAAATCCGAGAGGTCTACGTCGCCGTCGGCGTCGATATCGCCGGGCAGATCGCACTCGTCGGGGATGCCGTTGGCGTTGCAGTCTTCGCTTGTGCCAGTTGCAATGTCCTGATCGTCGGGGACGCCGTTGTTGTTGCAGTCCAAGAAGAGTCCGACGACACGGAACCCGACGCATCTAGACTCGGACGCCGGGGAGGAGGGGTAGCGCGTCGACGCGTGCAGGTCGGGTACCTCGTGAAAGAACGACCCGCCACGCACCACGCGATACGTATTATCGGAGAAAAACGAATCGTTGAACTCTGGGAGGTTGCCGCCCTGGTCGAACGTGCCGTACGGACTCTCGCTGTTCTCGTGAGCACCGATCTCCGTCCGCCAGTACGGGCTGCCGATGGTGTAATCCCCGTAGTGGAACGTCGCGTTATTGCCAGGGTCGGGGTCGATCAGGTCATTGCTGGGCATGCTGTCGCTGCTGGTCGTCCAGTCGAAGTAGTTGCCCGTCACGCCGTCGTTCTTGTGGTACGCCGCCTTGTACCACTCGTCCTCGGTCGGAATCGCCCAAGTCCAGTCGTCCTCGCGCGTCACGGCTAGCAGGTCTTCGTTGCTCGTCGCGCCGTTGAGGTAGTACGCGCCGTCCTCGGTTGTGTTCAGCCCCTGCGCCCCCGTCGGCTGGCCGTTGTGCAGCCAGTTGCAGAACCGCGCCGCGTCGCCCCAGGAGACCCAGTTTACCGGCCGGTTCTCCCAGTCCGCCGCTGTCGATCCGGGCGCTTCATCCACACCACCGCTGAAATCGTAGGTGTAGCTCCCGCTGCTCCCGTTCCGAGTGATCTGGCATCCGTACAAATCGCTGTCCATGAGCGTGTTGTACAGCTCGTAGGTGTCCGTGGCGGCCACGGCGTTGAGGAACTCGGTGTACTGCCCGGCCGTCACCTCGTACTTGCCGATGCAGTACGTGTAGTCCACGCCGCCGTACCCATCGCCATGCGTATCATCCACGTTGCCCGGATTGCCGATGGTGACGGTATCGACGTGAACTTCCGAGTACGCCGGTGCTGCGAGCAAGATGATCGCCGCAGCGATGGTGATGCCTCTGCATTCTCTCATTTCATCTCTCCTAGAGCTGTGAACCGAGATTTCCCATTTGACCTGGCCCGGCTCCGCTGCCGGGCCGTGCAGGCTCATTGTACCGTGCCCCGCCCTCGGCCGTACACGGTTTGCGGGCTCGTTTCCGGGTTCCGAGGGCTGACCGGGGCCGATCCGGCCCGTCCTGAGGGTCGGTCGAAGCCCCGGCAGGCGCGAAAAGGCCCCGTTTGGCCCACGGAGCGCATAGTGTCCGCGCGGCCAGTCTGAGCAAGTGCGGGGCTGGGCGGTCCGCTGGTTCATCCGGAGGGCACCGCGCCAACTGCGGGCCGCCGCAGACGCTGGATGCGCTCGAGGATCGCTGCGAACAACTCACATGGCACCGCCACTTCCGCCATCTGGAACATCATGTACCGAGCGGGGCGGACCACTCTTGCACCGATCTTGATCAGCTTCTCCCGCAACGTCGTCAACGACCAGTGCTGAACGCTCCTCGGCAGCGCCAGACGACGCAGGAAGTTGCCCAGGTTGTACGCCAACGCGAAGAGTTGCAGCCGGACTTGGTTGTCCACGAAGTCGTGGCAGCTCAGCCCCGTCCACTTCACCGCGTTCTTGCCCTCCTTGATCCACTGCTCAGCAGTGCCGCGTCCGTTGTAGAACTGCACGACCCGCCGCGCCGCCCGCCACAAGTTCGTGACGATGAAGCCCACCCGTGCGAACAACTCGCCCTTGTGCCATTCGATCTTGGCCACCACTCGCCGTGGCGTACTCCAACTGCCAGCCTGGTACAGGAAGTCGTGATGCCAGATGATCGGCCGGTTCGGCGGTCGACCCACCGGACGCGTTAGAAACGGCGCGATCTCCCGCTCCAGGACCGCATTGCCAGGCAGGCGGATGGCGTAGAGGTAGCCCTCGGCTTCCAGGTATTCGTACAACTCGGGCCGGGCGAATGCTGCGTCGCCACGGAAGAAGCGCCGGATGTCTCGGCCTCGGTAGCGCGTCACAATCGGCTCCAGGACCGAACGCCAGTCGTCGGCGCTGGCTACGTTTCCGTTCCGGAGCAGCGCCCGCTCCAGATCGCCGAACTGGTTGAAGCAGAACAGCGGGTGGTAACAGGTGCAGCCGAAGTGGCCGTTGTACGCCGAGCCTTCCTGTTCGCCGTAGGTCTCGCTGACCGAGCTGTCCAAGTCCAGGATGATCTCACGGATAGGTTTACGATCATGAACTGCATCGATCCAGCGGCCGGGCAGATCCAACAGCGCGGCCAGATGAGTCGGCTGCGCGAGGACATCGGTTTCGAACCGGCTCATCTGGCTCGTTGAGGCCGCATGTCTGTTCTTCGCTCGGCCACCGACGACGTGCCGCATTGCCGGATCAACCGCGAGTCGCTCGGCATCATTCGTGTCCTCGTAGCCCGCCAGACGGCTGAAGACCGACTGTCGAAGCTGTGCCGTCAACGTGTGCTGGCGGTTGTTACCCGTGCGATGATCCTCCAACAGGTTGTCTCCCATCGCCGTCAAGGCCAGAGCGTCATCGAGTTCGCGATAGGCCAGCAAGCCGGCGTCGGATGTGATCCGTGAACCGTGAAACGCGAGCTTCAAGCCGCCGTCGAACCCGACCCGTAACGCCTCCTTGCGTCTTTCACCCATTGGGTTCTCCGCCGTTTTCGAGCAGCGCTGCCAAAAACCCCGTGATTCATAGGTTCAAACCCATGTCTAGTATAACACACAATAGACAGCATCTGGGAAATCCGGGTTATTCGGACCGTGGCCGCAGCGGCCAGCCGGGCAACCCGTTCTCGCGGGGAGGCAGGGCAGGATTGGCCGGTCGCCGCGCGTCCTCGTGATGGCGAACGCAGCGCTGTTTTTATAGCTGCCAGGTGCCGCGACGCAGAGCCCGTGCCGGGAGTCAACTTTGCTCGGTGGCAGACAGCTAGATTCACGGGGTTTTTTCAAACCGGATTTGAAAGTGCCCTAACTGGATGCCTAGGATTGGACGGTCAGGCCGCATATCCCTGGCCGGCTTGCCGTATTGGCCTGGAGTTTTTTGCGGGCCGGCGGTGCGACGGAAGGAAGCGCACGTACTGTGCCGCAAGCACGGGCAAGGTACCGCGTCGGCGGCACACTACGCCGGCGGGGGGCACAGCCTGTAGCCGAGGAGGAGCTGCGCGGGTTGACCGCGCAGACAAAGGGTGCCGGGCACCCCTGGAGGGAAAGAATGAGAATTGGGGCCAGATTGGCGATGACACTGCTGTTACTCGTCGCCGTGAAAACGGCCAAGGCCGACGAACTGTTGTGGGACAACTACCCCGGTGGGCTTGAGGCGCTTCAGAACGTGAGCTTCAACATGAGCTCGGAGCGCAACACGGCGGTTTGGGAGTCGACGTGGATAGTCGACGACGTGGACTTCGCGCAGATCGAGGGGGCCGAACCAGGCCTGACGACGCTGACCCGACTGGCGTGGGTGGGGGCTCGCGATCCGGGCTATGCGTATTCGACCGTGGACGTGATTGTGCTCGACGGCGAGTTCAACCCGATCTTCGAGCTGTCGGATCTGGAATACAGCTTCACGGACCACGGCTCGCAGCTTGATCCGCAGATGCAGTTGTACGAAGGCGAGGTTGCGCTCAGCGCGCCGGCGTCTCGGGACCTGGGGCTGAGCGAGCACTTCTACATCGGCGTGCGGCTGGTGGGTGACGGCTATTACCAGGGTTCCGGCCGGTTCGTGACGAGCTCGATCGACGAGACCATCCGCGGGCGGACCGAGGGATACGCGCGTGCGGCAGTCTTTGGCGCCCCGGACTGGACGCCGGCAAGCGACGTGTGGTACGCGCCGCCCACCGATGAGCACTTTGAGTTTGCGTTTCGCGTTTACGCGGACGTGGTTCCGGAGCCGGCCAGCCTGGCCCTGCTCGCGGCCGGTGGCTTGCTGATGATACGGAGGCGTTAGTCTGAAGTAGACAACCCGGTTCAAGAAGCGATCGGTTTACCTCGGTCCTGCGAAGGAATGCCGGGCTCCCCCATCCGATTGAGGGTTTGCTCTGTTGGGGGGCTGTTCTGGAGGTGGCAAAAACCGATCGCCTTTTTTTGGGGGGGGGGTGGGGTTTGGGAGCGGCTTGCGTTTGGGCAATCGGGGAGCGCCGAGAAGGCAAATGCCGGGCTCGATGGCCCGGCATGATGGTGTGCTGCCTCGGTGTTGCTCGCGGTCGTTTACGCCTCGGCGACCGTGTGCTCCTCGCTGAGCTCCTCAGAGGTCGGGACGCCGCCGCTGACGGCTTCGGCGTCGGGATCGGCGACGCTGGCTTCGGGGGCGCCGTAGAACGCGTTGCAGGTGCGTGGCCAGCTTTGCAGCGCACGTCGGCGGGTGCGCGTCTTGGTATCGGTCAACGCCGTGCGAACCTCGGAGAAGGCCTTCTTGACGTTGGCCAAGGCGGCCTCGGCGGTACGGTTCATGCTGCGCAGCGAAGTCAACTCACACTCGAAGAACTGCTGCTGTTCGATCAGGCGGGCGCTTTCGCGCTCGGCGCGCGTCAGCTGAACCTGCATGCCCTTCTTCTCGGTGCGGACGTCCTCGAGCTTCCGCTGGGACTCTTCGCTGGCGGTCCGCAGGTTCTCGTTCCGATCTTCGGCGGCGCGAAGCTCCGTCTCGAACTTGTGTTTGGCGGTGCGGGCCTCCTCCAGCGTGATCTGGGTTTCCTGGAGCTTCAGGTGCAAGTTTCCGCGCTCCTCCTGGAGTTCTTTGTGGGCGCGCTCGAGCTGACCGAGCTTGGCGCCGGTGTTTTTGAGATCGACGCGCAGCCCGTCGCGTTCCTTGCGGACGGACCAGAGTTCCTCGAGCTGCTTGTTGGCCGACTTCAGCTCGCTGTTGAAGCGGACGTTGTCCTTTTCGGCTCGGGCCAGCTGCTCGCTGGAGCGCTGGGCGCGAGTGTTGGCGTCGGCGATCTCCTCTTCGAGCAGGGCAACCTCGTGGCGAACCTGCTCAAGTGCCTCGACGCGCGTCTGTAGCGTGACCGTCTGCCATTCGAGCTCCTGGACACGTTGCTCGGCGGTCTGGTTCTGCTGATGAGTCTCGGTCAGCTCGTGTTCCAGCCGCTCGCGGATCTCTTCGTAGCGATCGAGCTCGTCGACCAGTTCGTTGATCACCGTGAGCACGTCGTCTCGCTCGTCGACGAAGGTTTCCGCCAGGGGACGTCGGCCGGCCTGACCGGGTTCGCGCGAGCCCTTGGGGTCCTGATCAGCCGTGCCGCGGCCGTCGGGACCGGCGGGGTTCGAGCGGAACCGGTTGGGATTGGCCTCGCCGGGGGGGCGTGACCCGCTCCCCGCCCGCTTGGCGCTGTTCGCGCGCCGGGTGGCTGGCCGGTCGTCGTCCGCCGGGGTGTTCGGGGTGTTCTGGTCGGTGGTGTCCGCTGGGGTTGTGCGTTGGGTATGCATAACATCCATGTCCTGCACAGACCCGGGCGACGGCGCCTGACACACAGTCTGCGGCCGAAGCCAGGGAAATCCACGGTTGCCTCTCCGTGCCCGTCGCTATCGGATACTCCTGCGCGTCGGCTTGACCGCGGGCCCGCTGGGGTGGGTAAGAGCGCGGTTTTTGCTGCGTGCCGGGCGCAAGAACGGCGCGGCGGCTCCTGATCGTACGCACGGTTTGCCGGGCGGGTCTTTACCGGGTTAGAGCGGTTGCTATACTGATTCGGTTGCGTGATGTGCTTGCCGGGCGGCGGGTCGGCCCGGCAGGGGCCCGTCGGTGGCGTAGCTCAGCTGGTCAGAGCATCGGCTTCATAATCCGAAGGTCGTCGGTTCAAGTCCGACCGCCACCACTTGAGTAAGTCCTGGAGCGGGCGTCGCTTACGCACGCGGCGTCCACTTCATCTCGCACCGCTTCACGCCTGAAACGTGTCCGGAACGTGTCCGCATGGTCCTCGCACGCTACGCTTCGCGCGGTTACGACCTGACCGGCAACGTCAGCGGGCGATGCCCGGAGTGCGGCACGGCGATCGAGCGTGAGGGCAAACCAGCATGAGACGCCGCTCGCGGACACGACGGCTGGCGAAATGGGTGGGGACTGTGCTGTGCATGATGGTCCTGGCACTATTCGTCTTGAACGCGCTGGTGATCGTCGGGTTCAGCATCGGGCCTGTGGCGGGCGGCCTGCAGCACGGCGGCATTGCTGTCGTGGACTCCCAACAGGCGTCGAGCTGCGTGTTGCCCCGGAGCTTGGTCGTCTTCGTCCCCCAACCGGTAGGCGGTTTCAGATGCGAGGTCATTCCAGCGAGTGGACCCTGGGTCTACCAACCGGTCATACCGTCGGTGGGGGGCAAGCCGCTGGCGTTCATCCCACTTTGGCTCCCGCTCGTGATCGTGGCCATCCCAACAATATGGTTGTGGTGGCGTGATCGCCGTTTTCCGACCGGCCACTGCGAGAACTGCGGCTACGACCTGACCGGCAACGTCAGCGGGCGGTGTCCGGAGTGCGGCAACGCGATCAAGCGCAGGGATGAAACAACGTGAGACGGCCGTCGAGGCGCCAGGCTTTGCTACTTACGATGCCAGCGAGCGAACAGTGGCCGAACCAGAACCAGATTCCGTGACATTGTGGCCGCGGCGGGCGCTGCGGTTCGTGGGGGTCGCGGGGATCATCTTCGCGGGGCTGGGTCTTTGGTACAACGGCTCGATGATCTTCGCAGAATTCCCAGATGACCCCAGCGAGCCGTATTTTCGACACGCCTTCTACACGATGTCGGCAATCTGCGTTGCGTGTTACTCGATGCTCGCGTACGTCGGTGTCCAGTTTGTCCGAGCCAAGAGTTCGCCGCTACGGCTGTTCGTCGGGCTGATGATCTTCGAGGTCGCCTACGTCTTCGGCTTGGGGGCGTTCTGGTCGACCTCGAGACTTGGATTGAGCATCGCGGCCGCTTCAGGTGTGGCCAACGGCGGGTTAATGTTCCAACTCGTCGCCCTGTTTCCGCTGTGGGGCTCGCTCCTAGCGCGGTGGGCGAAGACCCAAATCGAGCTTCCGCCTTCCGACGGCACCGTCACTTACTGGCCCGAAGAACAGGTAGTCCGGTCAGGCGACTGGGTCTGGACCACGGTCAACTTCGTCGTCATGTACCTCCTGACTTCGGCGCTGATTGGCCTCGCCTGGAGTCGCGTGTCGCCTGGAACGATGGCGCCTGGCTACGTGATGCTCCTTATTCCACCCCTGCTAAGTGCGGCTCACTGCACAGCGCTGGTGCGTAAGCGCCGGCGAAGACGTCGCGCGGCGATCGATCGGCGACGAGCCGCTCGCCTGCGGGCCGGACTCTGCCCACGTTGCGAGTACAACCTGACCGGCAACGTCACCGGGCGGTGTCCGGAGTGCGGGCAGGTGATCGGCTCCGAGGGCGAAGCAACCCACGTCAATGGATAGCGAATTCGCCGGTCGAGGCCGTACATCCCTGGCAGTTCCTGGTATGCACGACGAGCCTGTGACGCAGCGCTCACTTGGCGCTGGCGTCGCGTGGCCGGTGCAAGATTCCCCGCTTTTTGTAAGGGCACGTCGGACCCAATCTGTTAAAATCAAGGCAATCATTGCCGCGAGCGGGGAATGTTGAACGTTGTCATTCCGAGCGCCGCGAGGAATCTGCTTGCGAAAGCGGCAGGATGCTTCGCCTTGCTCAGCATGACGTTCAACCATTTCCGCTCCGCTTAGTAGATTCACAGGGATGTGGGCGGCTGCGGACTGTTCTGGAATGGCTGCGGCTGCCGGGTGAGGCACGTCGGACCTTGGTGATCGGGCCAACATGGACTTGCAGGAGACCATGACGGTGATGCTCTCGACCGGGCACGGGGACGAGCCCGAGCCGGTCGAGGTGCCGCTGCGCGTCGGGACCGTCAAGCTGGGCGACATGCTCGGCGAGGGGGCCGGCGGCGTGGTCTTCGCCGCGTACGACGAAGCGCTCAATCGCAAGGTCGCGGTCAAGCTGCTGCATCGCCGCCGGGGGACGATCAGCGATTCGGCCATGGTCGAGCTGGCCCGCGGCGTGCGGTCGGCCGCCCGGATCAAGCATCCCAACATCGTCACGATCCACGCGGTGGAGCGGGCGAACGAGATGCCGGTGATCGTGATGGAGTTCGTGGACGGGATCTCGCTGCGCGAGCTGCTGTTGCGGTCAGGGGCGCTGGATCTCTCGTTGGCGATGTACGTGACGCGCGCGATCACGTCGGCGGTGGCAACGCTGCACGACGCCGGCGTGATCCACCGGGATCTGAAGCCGGCGAACGTGCTGTTCGATCGTGAGGGTGAAGCGCGGGTTTGTGATTTCGGGCTGGCCTGCGAGTTTGACGCGGCGGCGTACAAGGGTCAGGCGGAAGAGATCGGCGGGAGCCCGCTCTACATGGCCCCGGAGATGTTCGACGGGCACGTCTCCCCCCAAAGTGATGTGTACGCGCTCGGCGTTATCCTGTTTGAGGTGCTGGTTGGGTCGCCGCCGTTCTCGGCCCAGTCGATCAGCGAGCTGAAAACGTGTCACCAGATGCGCGAGCCGCCGCTGTGGCAACTGGAACGGCTGCCGGTTTCGGAGGAGTTGGAGGAGATCGTGGGGCGGGCGCTGCATAAACAGCGTTTTCTGCGTTACAAGACGGCGGAGCACTTGTTGCGGGCGCTCGAGGAAGTTGAGGTGCCGGAGCGGCGCGACGAGACACTGCGGCTGCGGATCGCGGAGCTGGTCTCGGCGCCGCAGGAGCCGGGTGAAAGCCGGGAGGCCGCACCGGGAGAGGGGCCGCCGGCGCGGACGACGTTCGACAAGATCGCGCGGCGGGCGCGGGAGAAGCGGGAACGGAAGCCGGACTGATCGGATCACACGCGCTGACGTGATTCGCGCTGCGGAGGGGCTGGTCCGGCGGGGGTAAACGAATACATTTCGCGTGTGAGCGTTTTGCCGTGCGGGCGTAGAGCCCAGCGGGGAGCGCCGCCGGCAGCGAGTGCGGCGAGGTGATTGCGCGTCGGTTCTCGGCGGCGTATGTTGCTGTGACAGAGGTCAGGAGATCAAGCATGCATCGGAACGTGATTGGCCAGTGGTTGGGCGTGGCCGTGCTGTGCTGGTGTTTGCCGGCTGGCAGTCCTGGTCAGGATTTGCCGGTCGGGGGAAGGCCTGCGGCAATGCAGGAGCAGATTCGGTTGATGAGATACTTCGATACCGACCGGGATCGCCGGATTGATGCCGACGAGTTTTCGGTCGGGCTGGAAACGGCGGCGCTCGTGCTGATGATGTCGTGGAGCGATTGCGATCAGAGCGGGGACGGGTGGATCGATCTTGAGGAGTTCGGGCCGGCGGTGGCACGGGCCCGGCGGGCACTGATACAGGCCGAGGAGGAAGAGTACGACGCAGAGGTGGCCGAGGCACTCGCGAGCGCGGTGCCGCTAAGCGTGGTGCTCGATGGGCTAGCGGTCCAGGTGGAGTTTGCCGCGGAGATTGCTGATTTGCGGCACGCGCTCAAGGACTTTGACGACGGGGACGTGGTGGTAACGTACATCATGCGTTACCCGAAGCGCTATCCGCATTTGACGCCGGTGATCCACACGTGGGGGCGGTATTACCCGGTCAAGCCGGCGGTGCGTCGGCACTTCGAGAAGCGACCGCATCGCCCGCCCTGGCACGTCAAGCCACCCGGGGCGAAGAAGCAAACCGGCAAGCCAGGAGTGAAGCCGGCGCCGAAGCCCAAGACGGGCGGGAAACCCAAGACTGGCGGAAAGCCCAAGCGCCCACCGAAACCGCCACCGAAGCCCGGGCCGTGAGCAGGGCTGGGGAAGCTGTGAACTGGGTAGCCTGCCGCGGATAGCGTGCCTTCGTAAGCCTCGGTCACGGAGGGCACTGGCGGGCAAGCCGCCAGTGGCACCCGGCGCCCAGCCGAGGGCGGCTGGGCCACAAAAATAATCCGGCCTAGCCGCGGGCGCGGCTGCGTCAGCCGTGTATCGGCCGGTGCTTTATTCTTTCTCGCGCAGTTGTCTGAAGAAGCCGGCCAGGACGGGGCGGGGGATCTGGGCCAGTTGCTTCGGAGGGAGCTCGTCGGCCACCATTCGCTGAATGATTTCCTCGGCCGTTCTCATGTCCGCACGGATGTCGGTGGCGAGCCGCTCGGCCTGCTCGAGGTCCCCGGCGGCCATGGCCCGGGCGTACTCGATCAACAGCGTTTCCATGTCGAGCTTGAGGGGCAGCGGTTGGCCGGCGGGGGAAGACGGCGGTTCGGCGGCGACTCCCTTGGGGAGCTCGCGCTCCTCCATCAGTTTGCGCTGAAGCTCCAGTGATTCCTTGCGCAGCCGGGCGCGCTCTTGCTCTTCGGTTTCGTCGATCGGGGCGATCTCGAGTGGTTCAACCTGGTCGCTCGGCATCGGAATGTAGACCGGCTGGTGGCACGACGGGCATTTGCCGTGTTTGCCGCCGGCGTCGTCCGGGGCGCGGACCAGTGTGCCGCAATGATCGCAGTGGATCTCGATCGACATCGGTTTCCCTCTCAGGTTTCCTCGTGTTGGTCAGAGTGACTCGGCACGCTCCTTGTGCCGGGCGCGGAAGAGCAGGCGCATCGGCACCTCCCGGAATGGTAGTATCTCACGTAATCGGTTTTCCATAAAGCGCCGGTAATTGTCGCCTACCAATCCCGGATTGTTGCAGAAAAAGACCAGCGTCGGCGGGGCGGTGGAGGCCTGGGTCGCGTAGAAGATCTTGGGCGGCTTGGTGCCACGCTTCGGCGACGGGCCGCGGGCCGCCAGGATCGTCTCCAGAACCGCGTTGAGCTTGCCGGTGGTGACACGCGTGTGGGCCTGCTTGTGTAGGCTGCGGGCGACATCGACGGCGGCGTCGACGTTCTTGCCGGTCTTCGCGGTCATGATCGTCACGGGCGCGTAGTCGAGGGCCGGGAGAACCTGAGTGAGGTAGTCGCCGTAGGCCTCGGGCTCGGTGCGGTCTTTGGCCAGATCCCACTTGTTGATGACCAGCACGACCGGTTTGTACTCCTCCTGGATGGCCGCGGCGAGCTTTACGTCCACGTCGCTGACCGGCACTGTCGCGTCGATCAGGTGCATGACCACGTCGGCCCGCCGGATCGAACGCAAGGCGCGGCTGTAGGAGTAAAACTCGATGTCGTCCATACGTTTCTTCTTGCGGACACCGGCCGTGTCGATCGCGATGAACACCCGGCCGTCTTTCTCGAAGCGGACATCGACGGCGTCGCGCGTGGTGCCGGGGATCTCGCTGACGATCACGCGCTGCTCGCCGGCCAGCGTGTTGACCAGCGTGCTCTTGCCGGCGTTGCGCTTGCCGACGATGGCCAGCTTCATGACGGGCGTTTCCGGTGATTCGCCGCTGTCGGGGCCGAGCAGTTCGTCAAGGCGGTCGAGCAGGGCTCCGCGGCCGGTGGCGTGGAGGGCCGAGACGCAGAGTGGCTCCCCGTAGCCAAGCCGGATGAATTCGGCCGCCTCGGGTCTGTGCTGGTCGGCGTCGACCTTGTTGGCGACCAGCAGGACCGGGATTTCGAGTCGCCGCAGCAGCTCTCCAACCCGCCGATCCAGCGCCGCCAGACCGTCGCGAACGTCGACCAGGAAGACCGCGACGTCGGCGTGGCTGACGGCGTAGCGGATCTGGCCTTCGACGTGCTCTTCGAGGTGGTCATCGTCGACGATCCCCACGCCGCCGGTGTCGACGATCTCGAGGTAGCGGTCGTTGTGCTCGATGATGGCGGCGACGCGGTCGCGGGTGATGCCGGCGCGGGCGTCGACGATGCTGATGCGCTCGCGGGCGAGCGTGTTCAGCAGGGAACTCTTGCCCACGTTGGGGCGTCCAACGATGACGACGACCGGCAGTGCCATAGACCGGCATGATAAAGGGGCAATGTGGCGGAAGGCAATGTGGGAGAGGGTTCAGGGTTAGGGGTTCAGGGTTCAGAACGCAGGCAGTGGCGGGGAAAGCGCGGATTCTTGCGTGTGTCGCCTGCGGGCTGGATTGTCTGCCCGGGCGATGCCGCTGTCATACGCACTGAGCTATCGGGCGACGGAGCGGGATGAGCGGACTCGGATGCCAAGCCGGCAGGCCATGTTGAGCAGGGCAATGCGGAGATACTCATGGGCGGTGGTCAGCCTGCAGCCCTTGACGCTGAGCTGTCGCAGAACCATATCGGCCTCTTGCCTGTTCCAGTACCCGCAAGTATCGGTGAGGAGCGTCACCCGCCGTTTTCGCCGGAGCAGTCCGAGGACCAGGATTCGCAAGGAAGTCTCGAGGGGTATGCCGAAGACGATGAAGCGTTGCGCGGGCATCTCGGTGAGCAGGCGGTCGAGCTTGGGGTTGGTGAACGGATCACGGTGGATCTTGGTAAAGATCGCCTGTTGGTATTGCTGGAGCAGGTCGAGCGAGACGGCAAGCGAGTTATCCGACTCGACGACGATGTAATGCGGCAAGAGGGTGAAGGCGGCCTTTCGCTCGTGCGGAGCGGCGTGCGAGATGACCGAAACGAACTCGGCGCCGATACGGCTACCGCGGTTGACGTCGATGCATGACAATACCGGGACTTTGGCGAGGCGCGCGAAGGCCATCACGTGCTTGGCGTTGAGCGCGACCTGGTCGGCGTTTCGACAGGGAGTGGTACCGTTTCGGGAGAGGTACTCGCGTTGGACGCAGACGTCGACGAAGACGTCTCGCTTTCCGTTGACATTCATGGTGCCTACCTCAGACAGCCGCCGTGCGCAGCTCTACGGCCGCGAAACTGCGACTCTGACACCAGCGGAGAGTTGAGAGGGCGAACTTCGTTACTGCGCTTTGAAGCGGCTCGCCCGACCGCTTCGAGTGCGTCTTTCACGCCTCCGCTGTGCGGATTCTAGTGCGGGAAAGTTGTTGCTGGCAAGTAACTTGTGAGACAGTTGTGTCGCTTGGGAGAGTTTTTTTGCGGTGTAGCGGAATCCACACGCCAAGGCTATTGTTTATGGGAAAGTAGTTATCGGAAGTTTGCGTCTGTTGACGCATAAGCACAGGTCTGCACTTCACCACCGCGCCGCCTCAGTCCACTACACGACCATTGACGGAGACGATCACACCGAAGTCCTCGGCGTCGCCGACGAAACGGAACTCGATCACGTCGCCGCAGTCGTACTCGTCGCCGCGCTTCAGGATCCTGGTGTCGTCGGCGAAGTAGCTGAGGAAGAAGAAAGCGATCTGCTCAGCTTCATCGCTCAAGATCAGGCCCAGCTCGTCACAGTCGAAGTCGAACTCCATGGATTGTCCTGATTCGAGCAGGCCGGTGTCGAGCGATTCGGCGGGAACGAGGCTGGCAAGCCAATCGCTGTCGTCGTCGAATTGAATGTTGGGGTCGACCGGGAAGCTCGTGTCGTTGACCAGCTCGACCCAAACCGTGTTCAGGGCGGGGATGAGCTGGCCAGCTTCAGGGCACCCGGCCAGCAGGAACGCGGGCAGTGTTACCAGGAGTGTCAGGAGCAGGTTGCGTCCACGCGACATTTGCGTTCTCCGGTCCAGGTTGGACGGTCCCCGGGGGGCACGTCATACTGTGCGGTGACGGTGCGCGTCGGCGTCCGACGTCACCGCTGGCTCAGCACGGCAGCTTAGCCGGGACCGCGGTGAGATTCAACAGGATAGACCGCCAATCGGGTGGCGAGGTTAGCTTCATGGCGTTGATGGTGGGTGTTTCCGGGATTCGCGGGATCATCGGCGAGACGCTGACGCCGGGCGTGGCCGTCGAGTTTGCCCAGGCCTACGGGACGTACCTGAACGGCGGGCGGGTGGCGTTGGGACGGGACCCGCGCCCGAGCGGAGAGATGTTCGCGACAGCCACGGCGGCAGGGCTGCTTGCCGCCGGTTGCGAAGTGACGCAACTGGGTGTGGTGATGACGCCGACCATCGCCCGGGCAATTACGGACGGCGGCTACGCCGGCGGCGTGATGATCACCGCCAGTCACAACCCGTCCGAGTGGAACGGCTTGAAGTTCCTGAGCGATCGGGGGCTGGCGCCGAGTCCGGAAGGGGCGCGCCAGATTGCCACGATTCGCGAACAAAGCCGCTTCGTCTTCGAGAAAGAGACCTTTGCGCCGCTGGCGTACGATGACGAAGCTGGAGAGCGCCATGTCAACGCGGTTCTGGCGGCGTTGGAGGTGCCGGCCGAGCCGTTGAAGGGGTTGCGGGTCGTGCTCGACAGCGTGAACGGGGCGGGATGTCTGCATTCGCCGGCACTGCTTGCGGCTTTGGGTTGCGACGTGATTCATTTGAACGGTGAGCCCACGGGACAGTTCGCGCACCTGCCCGAGCCGATCGCCGAGAACCTGACACAGCTTTGTGACGCGGTTCGCGAAACCGGTTCGAGCGTCGGCTTCGCCCAGGACCCCGACGCGGATCGGTTGGCGATCGTGGATGAGCACGGGAATTGCATCGGCGAGGAGTACACGCTGGCGCTGGCGACGCAGTCGGTCTTGTCACGCCGGCCCGGGCCGGTGGCGGCCAACCTGAGTACGTCGCGACTGGTGGACGTCGTTGCCGGACGGCTTGGTGCAACCGTCGTGCGCACGCCGGTCGGCGAGGCCAACGTGGCTCGAGCCGTTTTGGACAACGGCTGCGTGATCGGCGGGGAGGGCAACGGCGGCGTGATCGACCCGCGAATCACCCTGGTGCGCGACAGCCTGTCGGCAATGAGTCTGGTTCTGCAACTCATGGCGGCGAACGGTAAGCGAATCAGCGAACTGGTGGCGGCGCTGCCGCGCTATGCAATGATCAAGCAGAAGTACGAGTGTGCGCGCGAGCGGATCGACGCGGCGACGGCGGCGGTCGCCGAGGCGTTCTCGGATGAGAAGGTGAACCGGGCCGACGGGACGCGCGTGGATTTCGCCCAGGGATGGGTGCATCTGCGGGCGTCGAACACCGAGCCGATCGTACGGATCATCGCCGAGGCGGAAGATCAGGCGACGGCGCGCGCCCTGGTCGAACGCGTGCGCGCGGCGGCCGGCTTGTAGCGCCCGCGGAGGGAGAACCCGTGATGGCAGATGACACGACCACGGTGGGTGAGCTTCGCCGGTTGTTTGCCGGCTTTGTGAGCGAGCGGGAGTGGGAGAAGTATCACGACCCCAAGAACCTTTCCATGGCGATCGCGGTCGAGACCGCCGAGCTGATGGAGCATTTTCAGTGGGTGCGCAACGACGAGCTGCCGGGACTGCTGGCGGACGAACAGCAGCGGGCAGAGATTGTCGAAGAGGTTGCGGACATCACCTGTTTCGTGCTGGCGCTGGCCAATGCGCTCGAGCTGGATCTGTCGTCGGCGGTCGAGCGGAAGTTGACCAAGAACGCTGCGAAGTATCCGGCGGAGACGTTCCGCGGGCGATATTTCAAGCCGGAACGCGAGCGGTAGCCGGCGCCGGCCGGCACGAATGTGCCGCCCGGTTCTTGGCAGTCGCGCCGCTGGGCCGGTCAGTACGAGTGTGCCGCCCGGTTCTTGGCAGTCAGGCCGCTGGGCCGGTCGCGGCGGGCTTTCGGCGTGCTGGGAGCCGAGGGCACATGGAGTTGCGCGGCTTGACAGCACCCGCAGGTCGTGTTAGGTATTCACTATGACTGCGGGGTAGAGCAGTTGGTAGCTCGTCGGGCTCATAACCCGGA
>CAZDTB010000036.1:0-17678 GCA_964508075.1 uncultured Planctomycetales bacterium | reverse complement strand
CCCGTCATCACCCACGCCAGCACGAGCCAGGGGCGGTCCCGCCAACGCTGGTAAGCGTATTCGTGCCCCTGCCGGATCACCCGTTGCGCACGCGGCGCGATCAAGCAGCCCAGCAGCGCGGCGGCCGAGTTGACCAGCAGATCCCCCCGGTCAGCAGAACGCGCCGGCGTGAACTGCTGCAACAGCTCCGTCACATAGCTCAACCCCACCGCCAGCGACATCGCCAGCAGCAGCTCCAGCCCTCTCATGCCCCCACGCCGCCGAACCAGCAGCGCCAACGCAATCCCGACCGGTACGTACACGAGCACGTTCGTGAAAATGTCGTTGTACCGGTGGTAGTTGACGGCGTGGCCCGGCGGAAACCAGCTCCAGTTCTCAACCGGCGCCAGCCACTGGGGCACGATCCACTCCGCCGCGGCCATCTCGTCGCCCCGGTAACCCAACGGCCCCAGCGTGCCATAGATCACCAGCCCCAACCAGAGTACGCATAACGTCCGCAGCGTCGAACGCCGCAACACCGCCGGCTTGGTCATTCCCCCCGGCTCAGCGCCCCCGCCGGGCGCCACCTGTGGCTGGCCTGGCGGTACGGGCGTGTCGGTGTGCCGGTCATGCGGATGCGGATTGCTCGACCGAGTAGACATGGGCTGCCACCGTCGCACCGGAACGGCGAGACCACCGCCCGGCACCGTGTTCCCCTGAAGCGACCAAGTGACCTCTCGGCCGCGTGGTCCAGAAAGCCGTCTCTATAGAATGAACAATGCGATACTCGAGCGGCAGACTGCCAGCCAAGATCGCCGACCACGCGCACGATCCCATCGCGGTCCCGCGGACCGCAGTTATTCTCGGACCTCACGCCGGAAAAACCTGCTGCGCCACGAGCGCCTAACACAACCCAAAGAGCCGCGGACTTCAGTCCGCGCGCCGCCGCACAGGCTCAAACCCGCTACTCGTCCGAAGGCGTTCGGCTAGGCGCTACTGGTCAGCAGCGGCATGCACAGGGAAGCCGGCGGCTTGGAATGCATGGCAGAGTGGGCCGGTAAGCCGAATTCTGTTCCCGGCCGGGCCACCGGCGAGACGCCGGTGCCACACGGTCGGGCGGCGACCATTCATCTGGGCCCGCCGTTACCGACGGGCTCGTGCGCCCTACCCGGGGCTGGTAGCGAGCCGGGCCGGCTCATCGCCCCCTACTTGGGCTTGCTGGCGGTGGGGTTTGCCCTGCCGCGACCGTCACCGGCCGCGCGGTGCGCTCTTACCGCACCATTTCACCCTTGCCTGTGATGCCGCCGCGCGGGTCAGCATCCATCGGCGGTGTGTTTTCTGTGGCACTTTCCCGGGGATCACTCCCGGGGGCCGTTAGCCACCACCGGGCCCTGACCAGTTCGGACTGTCCTCCCTGGACACGCCGCCGCGGGCTCCGCCCGCCGCTGTATTGCAGCGGACCGCGCGAAGCGCGGGGCGGCGTGTCAAGGGCGGCCGCCTGGCCCACTCTGCCAATACTCATTCTAACAGATCTGCGACCAAACGGGGGTCATTCCGAGGAGCCCGGGCGTGTTGGGACAACGAGGAATCTGTGTCCAGCTACGCAGGGCCGGCTTCTCCGGATTCACATTGCAGTTCTTGAAGACGGTTCTTATACTGGGTAATCAGGCTGGGCGTCAGAACGCATAGGAGGTTGCAGGCAAGTCTTCGTGCCCGGCAGAAAGGAGCGGAAAATGTCCCGTTACGTCCCCACCGCACTGATCTTGATGACAGCTGCTCTTCTCCTCGCCACGGACGTCGCCCGGGGCGCCGACTGGGAGGACGAACTGGCGATCACGCAGGACCCGGTCTGGCAGTATCGCTCATACATCACGACCGCGCCGGATGACACGGTCTACGTGGCCTGGCCGGACTGGACCGATTGGGAAGACACCAAGATCATGCTGATGAGGAGCATCGACCACGGACACACGTGGACCGGCCCGTGGATCACCTTCGAAGGACTGCCGTACGACAACATGGACATTTGTGCTGACGCGGACGGCCTGCACCTGCTGCTGGTGAAGTTCTACGAAGACGAAGAAGCGGAGTACAAGTGGCTCTACCACGCGAAGAGCGTAGATGGCGGCGAGACCTTCACCGATCCGGTCCAGGTGGGCAGGCGCGAGAACATCGAGGCGATCAAGCTGTTCACCAGCCCGGGCCACATCTTCATCTATGCCCAGAATATGGATTGGGAAACGGAGGAGCAGTACAACTATCTCTACGTCAGTGACGACGGCGGAGTGTCGTGGGCGGAGAAGCCGCTGCTGCCGGATGAAACTGTGGAGCACCCGTCGTTCGCGATCCATGGCGGCACGGTGCACATGGCCTTCGGCCGCTACGAGGCCGCCCCCCGAATCAGGTACTGCCGGAGCACGGACGCCGGCGACACATGGACGCCGCCCGTGGGAGTCTCGCACGCCGCGGGACCTCATTCGCAGCTCGCGCAGATCGCGGCGGACGAGAATGCGATCCACGTCGCCTGGGAGGATGACCGCAGCGGGTACTTCAACGTCATGTATTCCCGGAGCATTGACGGCGGAGAGACCTGGAGCGCGAACGTGCAACTGAACGACACGTTCTACGGCGCCCGCCCCAAGCTGCTCGCGGATGAGGAGGGGCTGCACGCGGTCTGGTGTCAATATCATGGAGACGAGGGTTGGCCCAGCAGTTGGAGTAGCGCCGACTACGGCATCATCTGGTACAAGTTCAGCGGCGACTGCGGACAGACCTGGTCCGAGGAGTTCCGCGTCTCGCAGAACGAGGACATTGACCCCATCGACCTGCCCGATATGGGAGCCAACTTCGTGAAGCTGGCCGAATACGGCACCGGCTTCTGCGCGATGTGGCAGGACAAGCGGGACGGCAACGTCGATCTCTACATGCGCAACAACCTCGGTCCCGCCTGCCCGGGCGATGTGGACGGCGACGGCGACACCGATCTGAGTGACCTGGCCGGGTTGCTCGCCGCGTACAACACCTCGGCCGGCGATCCGCTGTACAATCCGGCGGCCGATTTCGATTCCGACGGTGACATCGACCTGAGCGACCTGGCATTCCTGCTGTCGGACTACGGCTGCGCCCCGTAGACGAGAAGACACAGAGAAGAAGGGGATAAGTTCCAATCTCCGCTCAGGGGTTGCCGCCGGCGGTCCATCGCGTCTGGCACCGGGCTGACCATCTGACGACCCGCGAAATTGAAGTTGCGCCCCTCTTCGTCGGATTCTGCCAACCTTCCGCCAGGGTAGTCGCAGCCATTTAAAGCTGATCGCGTGCCATCCTCCAACGGCTGACCAGCGGGAACACGCAGGCGGGCCCTCTCGTTTTTGGTTGTACATTGCCGATGGAGTTCGTAGCATCAGGGATGGAACACTCTTCTGAGAGGGAATGCCGTGAACAGATGGAGAAAACTGAGGCAGACCGCCGCCGTCTTGCTCGCCGCCGGCGCCGCCGCCGCCGTTGCCGCCGGGCAGACCGTTACGTACCTGGCACCGGCGCAATACGGCGCGACGGTCGGAGAGCAGGTGGCGGTGCGCGTGGAGGCCGGCGACGGCGAGGTCGTGCGGCCCGTGCCCTGGCCGACTGAGCGAATTGACTGGCTCTTCGTCCGAGCACCCGGCACACAAGAGAACCGCGAAGACGTCGGACCACGCGACCCGCAGGGCAACTCCATCGAGGTAGCGCTCACGAGACCCGGCGTCACGCTGATCGCGCTGGACACCAAGCCGACTGAGACCACCGTGGCCGGCAGGCAGTTCAAAGCGTTCGCGCGCCGGGCGCTGCCGAGCACGGCGTATGACGCGGCTGTCGCCGGCATCGCCGACGTGGCACAAGTGCGCACCCGGCGGATCGAGTCCGCCAAGACGCTCGTGCGCGTGGCCGACCCGACCGGCAAACCAACGTCGCACTCAGCCGTGGCCCAGAGCAAGACCGGCCAGGCGGTCGAGATCCGTCCCCTGGCCGACCCGACCATGGCCACGGTCGGCAGCGACTTGCCCGTCCGGGCCTACGTCGCGGGCAGCAAGCAGGTCGGCGTGAAGGTATTGGCGACGTGCGTCGCAACCGGCAAGACACACGAAGCGCTGACCGATTCCTCCGGATCGTGTCATTTCCGCATTAGCGACCCCGGCGTATGGCGAATCGAGTTTCATCACCTCACGTCGGCTCCGGACGACGCCAAGACGGACTGGGTGATCTACAGCGCGACGCTGACGTTCGAGGCGCCGAGAACAGGAGCGGGGAAATGAACACAACAACCACGAGAATGACTGCGTCGCATCGTGTGTTGCTGCCCCTCTTGTTGGCGCTCGTCGCAAGCAGCGTGTCATACGGAACACCGCAGTGGACCGAGCTCGGACCGGCCCCGACCGGCGACGCCGACATGTATGTCGGGCGCGTCTCCGCGCTCGCGTGCAGCCCGAGCGATCCGGACTTGTACTTCGCCGCCGGGGCAGACGGGGGCGTGTGGCGCACGACCGACGGCGGCATCACCTGGACCCCCTTGACCGACCACATGCCGACCAGCTCGATCGGAGCCCTGGCCATCGACCCGACCGACGAGAACGTGATCTACGCCGGCACCGGCGAGGCGAACTATGCCAACCACTGTCGATACGGGTTGGGGCTGTACAAGTCGACGGACGGCGGCGACACCTGGATCCAGCTCGCGGAGGAAACGTTCGCCGGACGGTGTTTCTCCAAGATCGTCATCAACCCGGTGAATCCGCAGGTTTTGTACGCCTCGATCACGCGGGCCGGGGGCTTTCCGGAGCTGGCCGCCGCCAAGGGACACCCCGGCGCCACCGGACCGCTGGGCGTGTTCCGCTCGGACGACGGGGGCGTGACCTGGGTTCAACTGACCAACGGGCTGCCGAACCTCTCCGCCACCGATCTGACCATGTATCCCGGCGATCCCGACACGCTTTACGCCGGCATCGGACGCATCTTCGGTCACCCCGACAACGGAATCTACAAGACGACCGACGGCGGGGTGAGCTGGATCAAGCTGAGCGGCGCCGGGCTACCGACCGACACCGCCGGGCGTATCAGCGTCGCCGTCGCACCAAGCGATCCATCGCGCGTGTATACGCTGATCACCGAGCCGTGCGATGAATGGGGCGGCGGCGCCTACACGATGGGGGCCTATCGCAGCGACGACGCGGGTGCAACCTGGATCACGCTCCCGATCGGCAGCATGCTGCAGGCGACCTATGGTTGGTATTTGTCGGTCATCACGGTCAACCCCACCAACCCCAACACCGTCCTGATGGGCGGGATGATCCTGCAGCGTTCGCGATTGGCGGGCGACACCTGGTACACGATCACACCCCCACACGTTGACATGCACGCGTTGGCCTGGGATGCAGCCGGGCGCCTGCTGTGCGGGAACGACGGCGGCGTGCATCGCACCGCAAACCTCGGAAACGCGTGGACCGCACTCAACGACGGCCTCGGCGTGATTCAGTTCTACGCCGGTCTTTCTACCCACCCGACCAACGATCAGATCATGCTCGGCGGCACGCAGGACAACGGCAGCAACCTGCGACTGGAAGACAGTATTGTCTGGCGGCAAGTCTTCGGCGGAGACGGGGGCTGGACGCAGATCGACCAGACCGCACCGAACCGCATGTTCGTCGAGTACCAGGGCACCAACCACCTCTTCCGTTCAACCGATGGTGGCAACAGCTTCCAGAGCTCCAGCTACGGGATCAACTCCGCCGACCGCAACTGCTTCCTGCCCCCCTACCTGATCGAT
Organism: uncultured Planctomycetales bacterium; assembly: GCA_964508075.1. Classification (GTDB taxonomy): domain Bacteria; phylum Planctomycetota; class Phycisphaerae; order UBA1845; family Fen-1342; genus JALSRY01. The sequence continues at coordinate 11,902 of CAZDTB010000036.1, read as the reverse complement.
CCGGCCAACCCGAACCGCATGCTCTTCTGCACCCACCGGGTCTATGAGAGCCTGAACGGTGCCGATAGCTGGACCGCGATCAGCGCAGACCTATCCGACGGCAGCGGCGCAATTCGCACCCTCGCAATCGCCCCATCCGATTCCAACGTCGTCTACGCCGCCACCAACGACGGCAACGTGCTCGTCTCGTTCGACGGCGGTGCCAATTTCGAGCTGATCCTCGACGAGGTGCCCGGCTGGCCGCGGGTGACGCGCGAGGTCTTTGTCGATCCGGCTGATCCGCTGACGATGTATCTGGCGGTAGCGTATTTCGGCGAAGCGCAGATCCGCCGCACCACCGATGCCGGGCAAACCTGGGAGAATCTCGACGCGACGCTGCCCGACCTGCCAGTCAACACGGTGGCCGTGGATCGACGCGGGTTGCGGCCGGTGATTTATGCCGGCAGCGACGTCGGCGTCTATCAGTCGGTGGACGATGGCGACTCCTGGCACCGCTTCGGCGAGGGGTTGCCAAACGCCGCCGTGATCGACCTGCGGCTGGACCTCGAGCGTGGCCGCTTGATCGCCGTGACGCAGGGCCGCGGGGCCTGGGGCACGCGGGTCTTCCCGCCGATCCCCGGCGATCTCGACGGTGACGGCGACGTCGACCTCTCCGACCTGGCCAAACTGCTGAGCACCTACGGCTGCACCGGTGGAGGCTGCATCGGCGATCTCGACGGCGACGGCGACAACGACCTGGAGGACCTCTCGCTGTTGCTGGCGTCGTACGGCCAGGGATGATTGACGATTAGCGATTGACGATTGACGATTGGTGGTGGTTGGCAACACAATCGTCAATCATCAATCGTCATTCGTCAATTGAGAGTCCAGCCGTGACCGCCGAGAAACGTGATGGGCGCAGCGACGTTCCCCGCCGGCGGAGATCGCGCCGGTTTGTGGTCTTCAAGTGGGCGGTCCGGATCAGCCCGCTGCTGTTTGTCGTGGGGATCTTCTTCGTGGGACTCGACCGACTGTTCTACTACCCGTCGAAGACTGTCCATTACACGCCAAACGATTTCTCGCTGAAGTACGAGGACGTCACGTTTGAGACCTCGGACGGGCTGAAGCTGTCGGGCTGGTTTCTGCCGGCAGATGGACACGCCAGGGGCACCGTAGTCCATTTCCACGGTAACGCTGAGAATATCACCGCGCACGTCACGCTGTCGCTGTGGCTGGTGTGGGCAGGCTACAACGTGTTCGTGTTCGACTATCGCGGCTACGGCGAGTCGGAAGGCAAGGTCACGCGGGCCGGGACGATCCGTGACGGACACGCCGCGCTCGACTACTTACTGTCGCGCGACGATGTCGATCCCCGGCGCATCTTCGCGTTTGGACAATCGCTCGGCGGGGCCATCGCGACCGTGGTGGCTGCCGAGCGCGAAGAGTTTCGGGCGGTGGTGCTGGATTCCACGTTCAGCGGATATCGGCGGATCGGCTCACGACACGTACAGAGACTGCTCTTTTTCAAGTGGCCGGCCGACCTGATCGCGGCGGCGGGACTCTCGGACGATTACGACCCGATCGACTACGTGGCCCGCATCGCGCCGCGGCCGCTGCTCGTAATCGCGTCGGCCGAAGATAAGATCTGCTTCGCCGAGTTGGGGCGCGAGTTGTTCGACGCCGCCGCAGAGCCGAAGGAGTTCGTGCTGGTCCAGGATAGCGAGCACTTGCAGACCGTCGCCGAGAACGTCGACGGCGTGCAGGACAAGATTCTTCGGCTGTTCGAGCGCGCCGTCGCGGAAGCACCATAGCGCCGCGGCTGCCCCCCAATCACCGGCGCGCCAGCATCAGCAGCGAACGGGTAAACGAGGAGGACTCCGGGAAGGCTTGTGCCACCCGGCGGTACTGCTCGGCGTAGCGGTCGTTGACCAACGTCAAGTTCACGACCGGCGGCGGTGGCGACGGCTCTGGCGTATCCGACCGCCAGCCTCGCACCGCGAAGCCCGCCCCGAAGGCCAGCACGATTACCGCCGCGTAGCGCAAAACGGCCTTGAGACGGCGGTATTTGAGCCGGACCGGGTGCGAGGCTTGTTCCGGCCCACCGCCGGCGCCGCGCACCTCTATATCCTCCAGCTTCAGCGATTCGGCGCGTCGCCGCGCTTCTTCGTCCGACAGCAGGTTCGCTTCCAGCGCAGCGGCGGCGGCCTGGAGCTCGTGTGCGAGCCTACGGCGCTGCTCGTTGGACTCCAGCTCGGCCCGAAACGCCGCCGCCTGCTGCTCATCGAGCTCGCCGGCAATATAATCCGCCAACAGGTTCTGAAATTCCTCGTCGTTCATGACAGTCTCCCGGCGGGCAGGTCGATCCTGAGTCGCGCCCGGACCGCGGACAAAGCCCGCAGGTAATGTGTCTTCGCCGTCGGCACGGCGATGCCGAGCTCGTCGGCAATCTGCTGAAACGTCATCCGGTCGTACGTCTTGGCCATCAGCACCAGCCGCTGCTGCTGGCTGAGGGTTTCAATCGTCGCCCGCAGACGCTCGGCCAACTCACGCGAGTCGGCCGATTCCTCCGCTGCCGCGCGCAACACGCGTTCGCGGCGTGCCGCGTCGCGGCTTGAATCAGCCCGCCACCGGTCGATCACGACACGCGAGGTCACCTGTCGCAGCCAACCGACGGCCGCCGCGACGCTGGGCAATTCCGGCGGACGTCTCAGCATCCGCAGGAAAACCTCCTGGACGACGTCGAGAGCGTCCTCGTGCCGGCCACACATTGCATACGCCCAGCGATATACGCGGGCGCGGTGGGCTTCAAAGTGAGCGGCAACGTCAGTCGGCATCGTTCAGCCTCGCGCGGGCGGGCTGAGGAAGGGTTCTCGGCCCAGCGATCAAAATCGGGTGGCACGGGCGTCTCGCCCGTGTCGTCACCGGCGGGACGCCGGTGCCACCCTAGTTGTGTTAGAAACTCTAATCGTGATGCGTATCAGTCGGAATCCTCCACGTCGCCGCGCTCGCGCGTCTGCCGCCCGGCGCCGCGCGTGACGCGGCTGGTGACCATCAGTACGTGGTCCCGATCGTACAGGGCCTTGCCGGGGAAGCCCCAAATCACGCCGGTCTCATCACGGTCGGTGCCGTTGTGCGCCACGATTTCGCCGGGCATCTCAACCCGGACTTCCCACGTTTCGTCCTCGAGGTCTTCGGTGACGGCGCGGCGGGCCTCCTCTTCGTCGTGGACCGCGAAAAACAGCTCGATCTGGTCACGCGGCACCCTCAGCTCCACCAGCTCCTCGCGCAACACGTCGCGGACCGCCACGATCAGCTCGTCGCCGAAGGTGTTGATCGCGTCATTGCGCTCCGGCGTGTTAGGCTGGCCCAGCAACTCCGCCAATTCGGCGGCGTCGGCGCGCTGGAAATGATCCATGAGCGCCTGGCGCAGGAGCAGGCCGTAGTGCTGCGGCCATTCGTCCTCGAGCGCCTCGGCCCCAGCCACGACGTACTCGGCCTGCTTGAGCGCTTCCAGTAAACGCAGGATCTCGACCAGCCGAGTGCGCTGCTCGTCGGTCAGTTCCGCCGGATCCTTACCCGCGAGCTCGTCCAGCTCTTTGAAGATATCCTTGAGCAGCTCGCGGTATACCTCATAGCGCGCCTCCGCGCGGGCCTCATATACCCGCTTGAAGTGGTAATAGGTGCCGTCCGGGCGACGTTCGATCTCCAGTGTGGTCGGGAACATCAACGCGATGCCGTACTGCGGGCCGTCCGGGTCGGCGTAGGAATCCGGCAACGGTTGGCCGGCGGCGAACCTCCGCGTTGCGACGCGGTGCTTGATTTCCTTGCCATTGTCGTCGGTCTCGATCTCGTCCTGCGTCTTCCAGCCGGTGCGCTTGTTGGGCAGCGCGTCGCCGCCGGTGAAATCGCCCGGGTCCCCGTCCACCTCCACCCGGATTCGGACCGCGCCGTCGCGGTCAACCCGAATGGTCTCCTTGCGTTCCAGGCAGCCGGGGATCAGCAGTAACATGGTGGCGAGCAGCAACCCGGGCACCGTAAACGTGCGAACTGTAGACATCGGTCGGTCCTCCATCTGCGCGAACACTAGCACGATAGCTACCCAAGTAAACGGTGCGGACCGCCGAATGGATGACAGTCGTCTCGAAAAAGTCCCGAAGCGGGAGCCTTTGCTGCTTGTTCAGGCCGAGCCCGTGACCGATTTCGAGCACCCCCGGCGGGTTGCGACCGCCAAACCGAGGCCGAGTGACGGTAACCGAATACTCGTGGAAATCCTGCCCGACACGAGCTTTCCTATGGCACTGGCGCGGCCAGGAGTTATGATAGTCTGCGGCTCTGGCGGCGATCCGGATCGCCGCTCCGAAGTCTGATAGTGCAGGCGCATCTCGTTAAAGTAAGCAGGAATGTCGCTGATGGCCGCCGAACCCGTCACCAAGCCGACCGCTGTGCAAACGCTGCGGCTGACCGCGTTCGACGAGCGCTATGCCGAGCGGGTCGTGTCGTGGGTGCGCGATTCGCGAGAAGCGTACTGGCTCGCCCCGCGGACAACGCCGCCGCTGACCGCCGACAAGGTGCGCGCCTGGGCCCAACCCGGGCGCAACCCGTTCATGCTGGTGGACCCAGCGGATCTGGAGCCGCTGGCTTACGGCGAAGTGAACGAGCTGCGTCGAAGACGGAACGAGTACTGGCTGGGACATCTGATCGTCGATCCGCGGCAGCGCGGGCGCGGGCTGGGGCGACAACTGACGGAGCTGCTCCTCGACCAGGCGTTTCACACCTACGACGCCCGGCGCGTTTCGCTGGTGGTCTTCCCGGATAATCTCGCCGCCATCGCGGCCTATCGGTCGGCGGGGATGCGCGCGGACGGCCACGAGACCCACTGCTTCGGGCCGGACCGGCGGCCCGAGCGTTTGCTGCGCTTTGTCGCGACGCGTTCCTGGAGACAGAAGAAACGACACGGATCAGAACCGACCCGTGCCGGCGTGATTGTTCGCGGAGCCGGAAAGACGAGAGAAGCACCTCGCCGCGGAAAACGGACGCGCGTCAGTTGCTGCTCGAATCGGGGATAACCGAGACCAGTCGCCCGCGGAACTGCACCACCCCGTCGGCCAGCGCGAACAACGTATCGTCGCGCCCCCGCCCGACGTTATACCCCGGTTTGAAGGGCGTCCCGCACTGGCGAACGATGATCGAGCCGGCCTTGGCGGTCTGCCCGCCGCCGACCTTGATGCCGCGATACTGCGGGTTGCTGTCCCGCCCATTCCGCGACGAGCCTTGTCCCTTTTTATGTGCCATAAGTTCGTCTCTTCCGTTCCAACCACATTCAAGTATCGGCCCGCAAGTCCTCCCCACGGACTGAACATAGTATTATAACCATGCTGGGCCGCCGGTTGCAATGCCCCTTCGCGCCGGTGTCCGGCCGGCCGCGGCCCCAAAGTGCGGCAATCCTCGTCCGACCCCGGCCAGAGCGGCAGGGTACAGGTCGGCTGATCGCCCCGCAAGACCGCTCGACCGAGAACCTTCCCATGCTGCCGGACCAAGAATCCCTTCTCGGTGTCTGCTGGATCGAGAATCCGTTCGACCGCTGGACCGAGAATCCCTTCTCGGTCCCATGTCTCGGCGCCCCGCCGGCCACTACGGGCAGATCGTGCCGTATTCGGCCAGCAGGGCCACCAGGTCGGCGAGGTCCACGTCGGCGTCACCGTCGAGGTCGACGGCTGCATGGCGATCAGCGATCGCAACGATTACGGTTTCCTTCCCAAGATCCGAGCCGCTTTCCCGGGAAATGCCGGATGAACCCAAAGAAGAGCCCTCCCGAAATCGGGAGGGCGGGAGATTCAGAGGGCGGTTTTCGGTTTGGCAATCGCGTCCCTACGCACTAGTCGTCGGCGACGTGGATGCGCTGCCCCACCCAGAACCCCGGATACGTGCCGTACGCTGGTGCCTCCTCGGTGTTGGGGTTCGGAATCAGTCCCCCTTCAGGTGGTTCCGGGTCCGGCAAAAAGAGCTGCTCGCGGAGGAAGATCTCGGTCGAGATATCTCCGTGAAAACTCTCGAAGTCCGAGTCGAATATGGCAACAGGGTCTTGTCGAGCTATCCACGCGGTGTCTCCAAACGCGCTGAGAGGATCATTCGGATCCTCTGCATTGTAGACTCCCGAGTGGGCATAAATGTACCCCCTCATCTTGATCGTGCGCCATCCGGTCCTTTCCCACGTGCCGTGCCAACCGCTGCGGAATCGGGTCCCCGGCGGATTAAGGCGCCCAAACGCTGCTTCGGGAAACGCCGTGTAGGTGCCATCCGCGTTAATGGTCAACTGTCCCGTCGTGGGGTCCGGATGGTCCGGAGGGAAGCGGAACGACATAAGGTAGCTGCCGGCGATTCTCTGCCCGAGCCACCAGTCCCCCCAACACATGTCTCCCCCAGGCGCATCCGTTGGCGCGAGGGGTGTGTTCATTTGCGGGTCCTGCGCACTTGCTGATCCCTGCCAGTAAAGCGACACGGCCAGCAACGCGCCCAGCGACAACAGAATCAGTGAAATCTTTCGCATCTCGATTCTCCTTTGTTGAAATGGCCCTCGAGTTGGGCCGCCACTACACAGTCGTTTCTCGAAACATCAAAGACCCGTAGCCATCCGGCCCTTCGAACCTCCCGCCCACGCAAGACCGCGAGGGCTGGAGATTCAGAGAGCGGGTTGTGGGTCGGCGAGCGCGGGCTTACGGATTAACCTCAAGCATCGTGCCCCAGAACTCCCCGCCCGCCGTCCCGTACAAGGGAGGATCCGTCGTGCCGGGGGTCACGGGGCGGCCCAGAAATTCTGGACCACACATCTGCTCGGGAGCGAAGTACTCGCCCAGCCAGGTGCCCTCGTACTCCGTGAAATCCGTGTTGTACTCGAGCGAGACGGTCGTTCTGGCCACCATCAGCAGCGTTCCTTCCGTCGGCTCCGGCCCCGCTGAGAATGCCATGACCAGACGCTTGACCATCATTCCTCGGGGTCCCGTTCGTTCCCAGGCTCCATGCGTGGCGGTGTAGAAACCGGGAAAGCCGTCGGCGGCCAATCCGTTAAAGTCCCCGCTACTCGTGATCATGGCGGTGCCGTCCGAGGTGAACGTAGCGCCCGACGTGCCGCGGAGCCAGAATTCCTCCGGCAACGGCTCCCCATTCACCTCTTCGAGAGTCCAATTGCTGAGGCTGATCCCGGCGACCTTCTTGCCGAACCCTCCCGCCGGGACCAGCTTTGTTACCTGCGCGCTCGCCGGTCCTTGCCAGTAAAGCGACACAGCCAACAGAGCACCAATGGTCAACAGAGCTAGTGAAATCTTTCGCATCTCGATTCTCCTTTCGTGAAATGGCCTTTGTGGTGAGCCACGCCCACGCACTCATGACAGACGACCGAAACACCCAGCGCCTTGCTGCTCTCTGAATCTCTGCTGCAATGGGCCAAGTCTCCAAGGACTTAACCCGGATAATTCACCGCAGAGCACGCAGAGATCGCAGAGAGGTGATAGAAAAGAGGTTAGCGAAGCCGACGCAGAAGGACAGGTGATACACACTGTCAAAACGAAACGCACTCGGATTCTGCCACAACTTCTGTCTCAACAACACTCTGCGCTCTCCGCGCTCTCTGCGGTATGAATAGTCCGGGTTAAGTGACAAAACGGCCCGCGCCGAACGCACTTTCCGCAAAGATTTTTCGATTCCCCTTCGCGCCGCGTACGCCTGGGTTATAATGTCGTCTGACCTATCACGGTGGAGCGCAGGTCGTACGGGTTGGGCACGTCGGAACGGGCATAGTTCGCGAGGGTCAGGGAAATGTCAGAGCAAAAGCTCGTCCAGCAGGCGGTCGCGGGCGACGAGGCCGCTCTGAGACGTCTGCTGCTGGCACATCACGACCAACTCGCGGCTGCCATCATTAGTCAACTCCCTGAAGATCTGCGACGCACCGTTTCGGCCGACGACGTGCTCCAGGAAGCCTATCTGGTCGTATTTCGCAAGATGCGCGAATTCGAACCAGACCAGCCCGGCGGGTTCCATGCCTGGCTGACCAGAATCGCCGAAAATCGGCTGGCCGACCTGATCAAGGGGCACCGCCGGGCCAAGCGCGGCGGCGGGCTAACGCAGGCGGAGCTGAGGGTCGGAAACGATGACAGCACCGTGATCGACATGCTGCAGATGCTCGCCGCCGATTCGCGTACGCCGAGCCGGGAGGCCCGCATGCACGAGGCCGCGGCGGCGGTGCAGACGGCCCTGGAGAACCTGAAGGAGGACAACCGGGAGGCTTTACGCTTGCGCTACCTGGAGGGGCTTCCCGTCGCCGAGATGGCCGAGCGCATGGGCCGCTCGGAGGGTGCCGTTCACATGCTTTGTACCCGTGGTTTGCAGTCGCTACGGGAAGAACTCGGAGATCTTTCCAGATTTTTGTCGCGTTTGCCGTGAGTTCTGTGCGCAATTGTCCCTTAAGTAAACGAGGCCGCACTGGTAGCGGTCCCAGCGAATGTGTGCGCCAGCCTCGGGACGCTCGACATGCCGCCGACCGAACGCGAGAACTCCGAGCGAGCGCAGCGAATCCAGCAGATCCTGGACGAGTGCATCGCGCGCCAGGTGTCGGGACAGACCGTCTCCTACGACAAGTTGATCGTGGAGCATCCGGAGCTCATGCCGGAACTCGGCGAGGCACTACATAAGCTGGCGCTGATCGAGCGTGCGTCGCGACGGGCGCGTGAAGCAAACGACAGGAACTGATTCGCAAGCGGATACGCCACACATCACGGGCGGGGAACGGAGATGCGCGCGGGAGGTGCGACATGTCACCGACAGACGACGGATCCTCGGCACGGGCTCAGGAGATTCAAGTCGTCCTGGACCAATGCGTCGATCGCCTTGCTGAAGGAGAGTCCCTCACCAAGGAACAAGTGGTTTCGGCGCACCCGGAGCTGATGCCAGAACTGGGCGACGAGCTGCGCAAGCTTTCGCTCATCGAGCGGGCCCAGCGACGGGCTCACGAACCTGGCTCGTCGTCCGGGATTGCCGCGACGGTCGAAGCCAAGGGTGCAGCGTGGATCAAAGACGCCGACACGATCCCCGGTTACAGAATCCTTCGCGAGCTGCACCGCGGCGGACAGGGCATCGTCTACGAAGCGTTCCAGGAATCCACGCGGCGGAAGGTCGCGGTCAAGGTGATGAAAGAGGGGCCGTTCGCCGGGCCTGCCGATGAGGCCCGCTTCAGCCGCGAGGTCCAGATTCTCGGCCAGCTCCGGCATCCCAACATCGTCGCCATCCACGACAGCGGCTCGTCGGCGGGCCACCACTATTTCGCGATGGACTACGTGCCCGGCCAGCCGCTGGATGCGTATATGGCGACCGCGCGCCCGTCGCTCGACGACACGCTGCGGCTGTTCGCCAAGATTTGCGAGGCGGTCAACGCCGCCCACCTCCGCGGCGTGATCCACCGCGACCTCAAGCCCGGCAACATTCGCATCGACACCGACGGCGACCCGCGGATTCTGGATTTCGGCCTGGCGAAAGTGGCGGTGGCCGACGTGTGGCACAGCGGCCCTCCGCTGTCCGCCCAGCCGGGGGCGGCTGGGCCACAACCGATGACGATGACCGGCCAGTTTCTCGGCTCACTGCCGTGGGCGTCGCCGGAGCAGGCCGAAGCCGTCCCGAGCAAGATCGACGTACGCACCGACGTTTATTCGCTGGGCGTGATTCTCTATCACATGCTGACCGGCAAGTTCCCCTACGACGTGCTGGGGAACATGCGCGACGTGATCGACAACATCCTGACGGTTGAGCCGGTCCGGCCGAGCACGATCCGTCGCAACGGTGAACGTCTCGCCCGCCATATCAACGACGAAGTTGAGACGATCGTGCTCAAGTGCCTGCACAAGGAGCGCGACCGCCGCTACCAGACCGCCGGCGAGCTGGCCCGCGACGTCAATCACTATCTCAACGGCGAGGCGATCGAAGCCAAGCGGGATTCGCTCGCTTATGTTCTTCGCAAGCAGTTAAAGCGTTACAGGATTCCGGCAGCGATCGCCGCGAGCTTCGTGCTGTTGATTACGGCCGGCCTGATTGTCTCGCTGACTCTATGGCAGCGGTCGGAACAGGCCCTCACAGCTGAGGAGGAACAGCGCGAGGTTGCCGAGGAAGTCGTGGACTTTCTGAGTGGAGACATGCTGGCAGCGGTTGCCCCCTCGGTGGAAAAAGGACGTGGCAAGGACGTTACGATGCGGGAGGTGCTCGACGTGGCCTCCGAGCGAATCGAAGGGCGCTTCGATGATCGCCCGCTCGTGGAGGCGGCCATTCACAACGCGCTGGGCACGACGTACAACTTGCTTGGCGAGTATACCGTTGCCGAACCGCACTTGCTAAGGGCATTGGAGTTGCGCGAAAGCGAGTTGGGTGATGAGCACCCCGACACGCTGAGTTCGGTTAACGGTTTGGCGCGCCTGTACCAGGATCAAGGGCGCTATGAGGAAGCTGAGCCGCTCCTAGCTGAAACGTGGGCAATCCGCCAGCGTGTGCTGGGGCCCGAGCATGCGGACACGCTCGAATCGATGACGAACCTGGCGGGGCTGTACTACGATACGGGCCGGGACGCTGAAGCGGAACCGCTATTCACCGATCTGGTCGAGATCCGAGAGCGACTCCTTGGTGATGACCATCTCGACACGTTGTATTCAAAAGACAATCTGACCAGCTGCTACTTACTGCAGGGTCGCTTCGACGAGGCGGAACGCCTGGCGACCGAGGTGTTGGCTGTCCGCAAGGCCGTTCACGGCGAATCACACCCGGACATCCTGCAGACGATGGATTACCTGGCGTTCGTGCACTTGAACTTAGGCCCCATCGAGAAGGCGGAGCAGATATATGGTGATGCGCTGCAGATCAGCGAACGCGTATTCGGTAAGGAACACCCGCGCACACTTTACTTCGTGAACCACTTGGCGCGTGTGTGCTTAGACCTGAAGCGCTACGGCGAGGCTGAACCGCTCTTGATCGAGACGCTGGCAATCCGGCAGCGCGTGCTAGTGTAGTGTCTCACAAATACGATACCGTGGTGGGGCAGGCCTCCGTGCCTGTCACGGCGGGCAGGGACGCCCGCCCCACCTCTACAGAAGGTTGCTTGTTTCTGAGACAGTACACTAGGCGCTGAGCATCCAGACACGCTTCAGTCGATGAACAACCTGGCGGGACTGTATTTTGAGCAAAGCCGCTACGACGATGCGGAACCGTTGTACACGGAAGCGGTGGCGCTCAGGAGGCGCCTCCTGAGTGATGAGCATCCACAGACCTTGATTTCGATGCACAACCTGGCAGGCTGCTACGAATCCCAAGACCGTCTCGAGGAGGCAGAGCTGCTGTACATCGAGCTTTGCAAGAACGCTCCTCGAGCTCTACCCGAGGGCCATTGGTACACTGGTGTGTTCTTGACCAAATACGGTCAGTTACTCTCCACACTCCAGCGGTATGATGAGGCCGAAGAGAAGCTGCTGGAAGCGTACCAGATCCTCAGCGCGGTGTTTGACGACCCTGAGGATGGCCGGGTATTTCGCGCAGTCCGCTCGCTCGTCGATCTCTACGATTCCTGGGACAAACCCGACCAAGCCGCCGAATGGCGGGCGAAGTTGCCGCCGGCCGATTTAGATGCAGCAGGTATCGACGCTGCGCCCGAGTCTGATAGTCCCTGAACCTTCTGCGACCGGTAGGCGGGATGCGCAGGACAATTCCTTGCCATCATTGGTCGCGCAGGCGATGAAGCCGAACCGCCAAACGGCGAGCCGGCCTTCACTGTGCAACCAAAAGCGAACGCCGCGGGGAGATGCTCCCAGCGGCGCGTGGCGTCTCGTGATGTTGTCTGGAGGCTGCTAGTGTAGTGTCTCACAAATACGATACCGTGGTGGGGCAGGCCTCCGTGCCT
>CAZDTB010000035.1:0-17771 GCA_964508075.1 uncultured Planctomycetales bacterium | reverse complement strand
CGTCACCATATTCGAGCCGGGCGACGAGCTTAAGATCCTCGCGCGTAACCACCTGAAGGAACGCATCTCCGCCACGCCGGCGCTGCTGGACGGCAAGGTCTACGTCCGCACCGACAAGCACCTCTACGCGTTCGGTACCCCGGCGGCCCGTGCGGCGGGAGCGTGCCCACCGCACGCGGCGGGACGTGAGCCGAAGGTGCTCAAGGTGTGCGTTTTGCGCGCCCCCTAATTGAGCATCTTCGTTATCAGGACGTTGGACGCACGGTCCGGGCGAGGTAATGGCGGCGAGCGGATTGGGCCTGGGGTGAGGGGGCACGGCGGCTTCCTGGAGTTCTAGATATTATAGCATGGGGAGGCGCGGGGTCAAGCGGGCGGGTTATGACCGGGCGCCGGGGAGCAGCCACGTAGGGCAGGCCGTCGGCGCCGGGTTACCGCCGCTCCCGAGAGACGACCGGGGGCCACGGAAAAGCTCGCGAATCCGGTCTCCAAGGCCTGCCTTCCGCAGAATCCGGCAGGCCTCATGCGCCCAAAGCCGCGATCCGACACGCAAGGAGAACAGTCAACGTCCGCACCGATCTCGGAAGACCACGGCCTGCCCTACGACTACGACTCGTTTGTACGTAGCGCCGCCGTTACGGTGCGGTGCCGTAGTTGGCCAGCAGCGCCGCCAGGTCAGAGAGGTCGACGTCGCCGTCGCCATCGATATCCCCGTCCGCGTACGTCGCGCCCTCGGCTGTTCCATAGTGGGCGAGCAACTGCGCCAGGTCTTCCAGGTCCACGTCGCCGTCGCCGTCGAGATCGCCCTGGCAGGTGAGGTTGATAAAGACATTGACGCAATCGCCGCCGCGGTTCGCGCTGACGATGTCAGGCCACAAGTCGCCATCGATGTCGACCGCGACAAGATCCTGCGGGTTGTTCCCGCCAACGGCAAAGGGTAGTGGAGCGGCGAAGGTGCCGTCGCCATTGCCCAGCATGACTGAGACCGTGTTATAGGGGTTGAAGCTCGGCACAATAATGTCAATGTCCCCGTCACCGTCGAGGTCCGATGTCGTCGGCGGGTACGGCCGGTTCACCGGGTAGGTCGTCTGAGCCCCAAAGGTCCCGTCGCCGTTGCCCAGGGTCACCAACATGTAGCCGTCGGGGTTTATGGTCCTCGACAGGGCGAGGTCGAGAATGCCGTCGCCGTTGAAGTCCGCCGGCGGAGAGACGATGCCATCCGCCTCGGCGTCAAACTCCGAGGCAAGCCACGACGTCGCGTCGCCATTGTTCAGGAGCACCCGTGCGCCGGAGTGGCCGAAGAGATAGCCACGGATCGTTATCAAGTCGATGTCGCCATCGCCATCGAAGTCGCCCGGTTCCAGATCAGTCGGAAAACCGGCGCCGGGAACCTCGTCGATGACAACGGGAGGTCCAAACGTGCCGCTGCCGTCGTTCGGCAGAATCATGATTAAGGTGGCTGTGAGCGTCACGACGGCGATGTCCGTGTCGTCATCGCCGTCGAAGTCCGCCATGGTGTGCACCATCATGACACCCGGATAAGGCGGCTCGTTGGGGTCGAGAAATACCGTCTGATGTGTCACGAAGGTCCCGTTTCCGTTCCCGAACAACACGGATATACTCGGAGTGTTGCCGTTCGCGACCGTGAGGTCGATATCGCCGTCACTGTCCAGGTCGGCGGCGCTGACGGACAGCGGAGTATCCTCCACGGGGTAGAAAACCGCCGCGGCAAACGTCCCATCGCCATTGGATATCAAGACAGCGACGTCATTGCTGTTGGCATTACAGGCGGCCAGATCGAGCGCGCCGTCACCGTTAAAGTCCGCCACTTTCACCTGGCGAGGGGCGTCTCCGACCGCGAAGGATTGGTGGGGCGCAAAGCCGCCAAAGATCGCTCCGTGAGCCGGCACCGTGAAAGCCAGTGCCGCCACGGCCGATACAAGCAGAAGTTTCTTCATCTCTTGTTCCTCCTAGTCTGATTCTCGTTTTCCCGTGCGGATGACGGCAATCTGCGCAGATTGCCCTCCGAACCGCAGCTCATAGCACTATAACAACCCGGCAGCCGCCAACACCTCCAAACATCGATGCCGGCGAATCCGCGCGGCACGCGACATTCTTGGTCGAATGCATTCATAATATCGGCCTGCTCCGAAATGTTCAAGCGAATATTCAAGAAAATATCCAAATATACATAAGCCATTCTCAGAGAATCAGTTAGATAAACTCCAATGAGCGTCATGTCGCCTTGACTCAGGCGTCTCGCCGTGCTATGTTTGTGTGGATATGACCAAGCTCGCTGGACATGAACGAGTGCTGGAGCCGTTTGCGGATGATGCCCGTCGCACCTTGCATCGACTTCGTGGCGCGCTGCGGGACGTGATCGACCGTCTGCCGTCCGCCCCCATCGTGAGAGCGTCTCAACTCGCCGGCGCGCTAGACCTAGACAGCCGTCTCGCCTGGAAGATATCGAAGGTCATTACTCTGCACGATCCGTTCGCGGCATCGCAGTTCGTCCCCGGGCAGGCCGGCATGCGGATTTTCCTCCGCGCGACCAGTCGCCACAAAGTGGCTGAAGACATCGTCAAGTCCGTGGATGCTGCGTACGAAGACTTCCGGCGGGTAATGAAGTCCCATGCGGGAGACCGTCGGAGTTTCAACGCGATGCTGGCCGGGCACGTCACGGCCAACGAGGCCCGCGCCGACCTGGAGCATCGAAAAGGTGTATTTCATCATCTTTCATATCTCTGGGGAGTTCAGGCGCGCACGCACCTTAGCTCATTTATTGTGCGCGCGTCCGAGCAACGGCAGGGCTTCTACGACTCCGTAACGCTGCGCGGCTTTGTCGACCTGCGCTGGATCCGTCCCAACGTCAGTTGGCGCGTTCGGCGAATGTGCACCGTGGATGATTTCGGGAACGTATGCACCGATTTTCGGCGAGAGCCGCTCAGCCCGGCGCCGGAGGTGGGACCCGGTGGCGCGGATGTTCCGCTGCTGCGCGAGTTCTGCTCGCAACCGCTGCCCAAACTGCGGGTACCGGACAGCCCTACTGCGGACACGTCGTACCAGCTTGTCGAGGGCTCAGTGGGCAATAGCGGCTCGCTCACGTGTCTACTTGGCGAGATTGGGCGCGGTGTCGAGCCGTACACGCGCAGTGAAGACTACACGCGCATAGTTTTCGCCGCGTGCCCGCGCACACCGACGGAGACGCTGATCCTTGACCTCATTATTCACCGCGACATGCTCGGCAGGCTCAACCCGACCGCCCACTTGTTCGGCGATCTATTCGACCAAGGCTTCAACGACCCGCCTTTAGAGGTGGATCGCTTGCCGCTTGCCGAGAAAGTCGAGTTCCTCGGATCAGGCGCTGACGCCGTCTACGCGGCGGAGGTGCCCCGGTATCCGCAGATGGCGCGTTTCGCATTCGACCGCGTGGGCTGGCCGGAGAGCGAGTTCGATGTCTACCGACTACGCGTCCCGCATCCGCTGATTCCCACCACGCTCTGGATCGCTCAGGATCTGCCCGCGTAGCAGTCGCGCGGTTCACGGAGAGCCCACGGATTCGCCGATAGGCCGGTGGCGTTGGCTCGAAACGGACGGAGCCGCGGACAATAAGTCGCTTTGCGCTCCGTGCCGATTCAGAGAATCCGGCAGGCCTTGCACGCTCAATCTCGTGATTCGATGCGCACAGAGATCGGTCGACGCTCGCAGCGACCTCGGAGAACCACGGCCTGCCCTACAGCGGCTATTTCGCCTCCAATAGCTCCACCGAGCGCTTCGGGTTCAGCAGCAGGTACGAGAGCGCCCCTTCCTTGCGATCGGCGCCCTGCTTGATCAGGTCGATCACCTCGGCCAGCTTCAGCTCGGGGTTCAGCGCGATCAGCTTCGCCGCCAGGTTCATCACGTTCGGCGAAGACATCGACGTGCCGGACATCTTCATCCGCTCGCCGCCGGGGACGTAGCTCTCGACCTCGAAGCCGTTGGCGTAGACGACCACGTTTCGGCCGGAGCTGGTAAACGACGTCGGATCGCCGGCCTGGTCGACCGCCCCGACGATCAGCAGGTTGGGCAGCTCGAACGACGACGGAATCACCTGATCGAACGCGACATCGCTGTCCTCGTTGCCGGCAGCGCTGACGAACAGAATCTCCGGGGCGCTTTCGATCGCGTCGTGCAGCCCCTTGCTCAGGATCGAGAGCACCTTGCTCGCCAGTTCGGCCCGCTCCTCGGCATTCCCGCCGACGTTGTTGGCTTCGAGCGACGACTCGATCTCCTTGAGCGTCCAGCCCCAACTCATGTTCGCGACACGCACACCGTGCTGCTTGAAATACTCAACGGCAGCGTGATACGACTTCGCATGCCGTTTGGCGATCTCGACGGTCACCGCCTGCGGAATCGTGTGATAGTCAAACGTAATCCGCGCGACCAGAACCTTCGCGAGCGGGTTGCCTTCGACGGCGATTCCGGCCACGTGCGTGCCGTGGGCCCACTGCCCGCAGAAACTGAGTCCCTCGATGAAGCCCTCGATCTCCTCGGGACTCAGCCCCGACAGATGCTTCTTGAGCGTCGCCGCCTCCGGGCTGTCGATCGCCGCCTGGACGTCCATGAACCCCTTCATATGCTCCATCGCGGCGTCAACGCGTCCGGTCATGTCGCCGAACGGGTGCAACAACTCCGGCGACGCGACGCCGTTCACGTTGTACGCGATGCCGTGCACGTCATCGACGAAGCCGTTGCCGTCGGTGTCCGTCCCGTCCGGCTGCTCATCGGGATTTGCGAACAGACAATCCGCGAACACTGAAACATCCACGCCCGAGTCCCAGATCGCCACCACGACCGGCTCCAGGTTCCGACTCTTGTCGAGCGCAACCGAACGGGCCGGCCAGATATCCTTCTTGACCACCTGGTGGGCGTCGATCTTCTGCTGATAGACGCTGATCAGCTCATCCTTCAACGCAAGCCGCAAGACCAGCGCGTAGCGCAACCTCACCACGCGTTCGGCCAGGTCGGAGCTGATTTCGCCGGCCTGGGCAACGACGGGGTCTATCTGGGCCTGCACCAACCCCATCAGCAGATTCTCGGAGAAGATCTCCGCCATCCCTTTGGCTTGCTTGATGTCGTCCTGCACGACGTCCCACGGCAGGTCCTTCACGCTTGCCGCCAGGTGTCGCCGAAACGCAGCCCTGTACTCGGGGTCATCGACACCCCCACCGGTCTCGCGCGTCGCCGCCACCATCGCCTTGGTGCTCAGCCCGGTCATGAGCCTGGCAGCCTCTTTGTCCTCCAAGGCCCGGATCTGCTCGACGCGCTTCAGGGCGTCGTCGTGGCGGCCCTTGAGCATGTCGAGCGACAGCAGCGTCCCGTAGAAGCCTTGCAGCGTCGCCGCGTCGTCAATCTCGTACGTCGCGAGATCGCTCTCTACGTCGGTCCGCACCTGCTGCGCGAACGCGGCGAAGTCCTCGTCCGACTTCAACAGCCCGCTCACACTTCCGTCGAGCTTGTACGCATGTCGCGGGAGGTCATCCAGCGACTCGATCTTGATCTTCTGCTGCCCCATCCCCGGCGCACAACCGGCGCTTGACGCAAGAATTGCCGTGGCGAGCCCGACCAGCGACAGGCGCACCGTCAACCGTAATGAACGCGACATCCTCTCTCTCCTAAAGCTCGTACTCTTCCGGGAAACCACTGTGGGACAGGTCTCTGACCTGTCTTCTGGGCCGATCAATCAATCAGACAACTCAGCCGGCGCGTCGGTCATGGCGCAACCGGCACCGGCTTCTCTGCCTCGGTGCCAACCGCGGGCTCTGCCGCACCCCTCGGAACCGCGATCACCCGATACTGCCGCTGCGGGACGTAGTACTTCCGGAAGACGTCCCGCACTTGCTCCCGCGTGAACGCGTCGTACGACTCCTTCAGGTGCTTCAGTTCGTCCAGGTCGAGCTTGTGCAGCTCGACGTGTTGGAGTTTGCCCCACCAGAAGCTCGGCTCCTTCATCCGCGTGTCCAGGTTGTTCAAGATCTGCTTCTTGGCATTCGCCAACTCTTCCTCGGTCGGCCCCTCCTCGGCCAACTTCGCGAAGATCACGTCGATCTCCCCCAGCAGCTCATCCGTCTTGTCCGGCGCGCAGGGTGCCCCGGTCACGAACGTCCCGGCATCCTCGTAGGCCGTCGACGCCTCGGTCTGGACCCCGATCGAATAAACCAGCCCCAGCTCCTCGCGCACACGCTCGATCAGCTGACTGTCAAGAATCTTCCCGGCCAGATCGAGCGCCTGCGAGTCGTGCACGTCGTGTGCATCGCTGCCCACGAATCCGTAGAACACCATCGCCTGCGGCGTGATCGTATCGACGCTCACACGTCGTTCGAGTGGTCCTTCGTCGCGGTTGAGTTTCCGCAGACGGTCCAGATGCGCGGCCGAGCGCGGCCGCTTCGGCAGCGACCCGATGTACTTCTCGATCAGCGGGATGAGCTCATCCTGCGTCACCTGGCCGACCACCGCGACCTCGACCGGCGCCTCCCGGCACAGGCGTTCCAGCCAGGCCTGGGCTCTCTCCGGCGACTGGGCGTTGACGCGCTCCGGATCCTTCATCGTCACCCGCGGATCGCCGCCGCTGACCGCATCGAGCAAGGCGGTGATCGCGACGAACTGCGGGGCTCTGCGGTACTGCTCGTACTGCTGCAGCGAGGTTTCGACCCACTTCTTGAACGCCGGCTCCTCGATTCTGCCTTCGGTCAGCAGCACGTGGGCCAATTGCAGGCCGAGTTCCAAATCCTTGGGTGACCCGGTCACCAGCACGTCCAACGAGTCGTGCCCGATGAACTCGGCCCGCAGGTTGATGTTCTTACCGGTCATGATGTCGGTGATCTCGGTCGAGCTCAGTCGCTTGGTCGCCGGCTGATTGAACGCCAATGCTGCCACTTCGGTCACCCCGGCGGTCGCCGCGGTTTCTTCCAGTCGTGCGCCTCCCAGACTGATGCTGAGCAGCACCAGATCCTTCTTGTAGTCCATGAATCGATGGTGCACGCGGACGCCGTTCTCCAGCCGGAAGTGCGTGATCTTGAGCTCGTCGTCCGTCGTGGACTCGACCACCTTGCCGGGACGCGGCTGCGACGCGAGCAGTTCCGTCGCGCGCTGCTCGTCCTGGAGCGGCTCGACCTTTCGCGCCAGGGCCGCCCGCGCCGCTGCCAGAACCTCCTCGTTCGTCGGCAGCTTGATCTCGTCCTTTTCCGGCATCTGCAGGGCGTAGGCGAAGGTCCCCGGCGCGAAGTTCGCCGCGAACGTCGTACTGACTTCCTTCAGCTCGATCTTCGGCAGCAACCGTTTGATCAGTTCCAGCTCCTGGGCCGCCGCCATGACCGGCTCTTTCTGATTCACCGCCTGGACTATCTCCATGACGATCCGCCGCGCGTTGCGCGTTGGCTCGGTATTGACCGCGCGCTCGGCATCCGCGGTGATCTCGGCTTTCGCCAGCTCCAGTTCGCGCTGGGTGAATCCGTATTGCCGCGCCCGGCTGACTTCGACGACCAGCTCTTCGAGCATCTGCTCCCATTTGTCCGGCTCGCCGTTGGCCCTCCCCGTCACCAGCAGCGCCTCGCCGAAGAAGTCCATCACCCCCCCACCGGCTCGGTGATAGGCGGACTGGCCTTTCTTCACGCGCTCGTCAAGACGCCGGCCAAGAATCCACGCCCCGATCTCCTCGACCAGTTCCGTCCGCGCCTGTGCCACGGTAGTGGTCGGCGGTCGTCCCGGGAGAATACTGAGCATCGCCACCTGGCAGCGTTCGTACTCCGGATCCGTCACCACCACCGCCCGCTGCTCGGTGAACGGCTTGAACTGCGCCCCCAGCTCAACCCGTGCCGGCACCGTCGGCCGATACGGTCCGAACCACTTCTCGATCAGCGGCACGACCGGCTCCGGATCGGCGTCGCCGACCATCATCAGCGTCACCCGTTCCGGACGGAACCAGGTTCGGTAGTAGTCCACGAATTCGCTGCGCGGCGCGTTGGAGATCACCTCTTCCAGACCGATCACCATCCGATCGGCGAAACGTGACCCCGCAAAAACCTGCGGCCAGAGCTTGTCGCGAATGCGTTGCGCGGCGCTCTTCCCGGCCCGCTTCTCTGCCAGGATCACCCCGCGCTCCTTGTCGATCTCCTCTTCCAGCAGCAGACACC
This sequence comes from uncultured Planctomycetales bacterium, assembly GCA_964508075.1. GTDB lineage: Bacteria > Planctomycetota > Phycisphaerae > UBA1845 > Fen-1342 > JALSRY01. The sequence goes on along the minus strand of CAZDTB010000035.1, from coordinate 9,603 downwards.
GGAAGGCCTGGTCGCTCAACACCATCAGGGCCTTGTCGATCTCCTCGAGCTCGGTGTTCGGCAGAAAAATCATGAACGCGGTCTGATCGAAACTCGTGAACGCGTTGATGTCACCCCCAAACTCCATCCCGATGCTCTCGAAGTAGGGAATCAGGGCGCCCGGCGGGAAATTCTCCGACCCGTTGAACGCCATGTGCTCCATGAAGTGGGCCAACCCGCGCTGCGAATCCTGCTCCATCAACGAACCGGAGTCGACGTGGAACATCAATGCCATTTTCCCCGGCGGGTTGTCGTGCTGCCGATACATCCACGTCACACCGTTCTCCAGCTTCCCGGTGATGATCCGCGGATCGCTCGGCAGCTCCTCCCCCCGCACGCTCTGGCCGACAGACCCCGCCAGCGCTAACAACGCCACGCTCGTCCAAACACGGTCTCTCATCGCGTCGCACCCGCTTTCATGGAAAAATGGGAACGTTCTCTGCTCGCCGAACTCACGGCCGGACCGGCAAGTATACCCGCTTAGCCCCAGGACGCGCACTCGGCCTGCTCTCCGCGTCGGCTTGAGAGCACTTCCCGCACATGCGGTCCCAGGACCAGAATCCTGAACCCCGAACCCTGAACCCCCACTTGACCCCGTGGCCGAATCGCCTCACAATCCCGTTTGCGCTGCATGCCGACCCCTCAGGCGTTGGGAAGGGTCGGTAGCGCGGCGGAATGGATTCCGCCCGCACTGGGAGCAGAGTCTTCTCCGCTCGCCAGTTTCCCGCTGTAAGTCGGGATTCTGTTCCGCCGACGTGGCATGGGGTCGGCGGGGTTTACTACTTCGTAACGTGAGGTCACTTTTATGTCGGGCTGCCCCCGGCTACGGAGTACGGAACCTTGGCGAACATTGGCACCCATTGCATCGTGGAGTTGTATGGCTGCCCCCGCGAACTGCTGAACGACGAACAATTCGTCAAAGACGCCCTGCGCGAGGCCACCAGCCACGGTTTGGCAACCTTGATGGGCGAGGTCTCGCACCGTTTCGATCCGCAGGGCGTGACTGCCCTCGCCCTGCTGGCCGAATCACACATCTCGATCCATACCTGGCCTGAACACGGGTACGCGGCCGCCGACATCTTCACCTGCGGCGACCACGCCAGACCCCAGCGGGCGGCCAATTTTCTGATCGCGAAATTCCAGGCCGACCGGCATTCGCTGGCCAAGCTCGTGCGCGGACCGGAAGCCTGCAGCGACCAGACCGCGGACGTCCCGGGGCTCGAGGTTGAGCCGATCGCCACCGCGAGTTCGGCGCCGGGTGCGTAGCACGACCTCAGGAACCGCTCGCTGGAGGGCCCCTCATGGCAGGCAGCGAACTCCGCGCCGACGTCTGGATCAATGAGTACATCACGCCCTGGGACATCTACGCCCACGGGATCACCCGGACACTCGCCTATCGCAAGACCTCTTTCCAGGAGATGTACATCGTCGAGACCGGAGCCTACGGCAAGGCCCTGGTTCTCGACGGCAAGTGGCAGTCCTGCACCGGCGACGAGTTCCTCTACCACGAGCCGCTCGTCCACCCCGCCATGCTCCTGCACGGGAACCCGCGCAACGTGCTCATCCTCGGCGGGGGCGAGGGCGCCACGGCCCGCGAGGTCCTTCGCTGGAAGAGCGTCGAGAAGGTGGCCATGATCGATATCGACGGCGAAGTCGTCGAAGCCTGCCGCCAGCACCTGCCCGAGATGCACCAGGGCGCCTTTGACGATCCGCGCGTCGATCTGGTCATAGCCGACGCCCTGAAGTACCTGGATGAGACGGATCGAACCTTTGACGTGGTAATCTCCGACCTCTCCGACCCAATCGAGGAAGGCCCCTCGTTCAAGCTCTTCACCAGGGAGTACTTCGAGAAGGTCCGCTCCGTCCTTGCTCCCCAGGGCGCCTTCATCGTCCAGGCCGGACCGGTCTCGCCCGTTGAGATGCACCTCCACTGCCGGCTGGCCAGCACGCTGCGCGCGGTCTTCCCCCATACGGCCTCGCTCATCAGCTACGTCCCTACCTATGCCGCCCCTTGGAGCTACATCCTCGCGAGTGCCAAGCCGATCGAGACGCGCCCCGACCGGGATGGGATCGACCGCCAACTCGCCGAAAAGACCACCGGCGGCCTGAGAATGCTCGACGGCACCGCCCTGCTCGGCATCTACCAGCTCCCCAAGTACCTGCGGGCCGCCATCGCCGAAGAGACCCGAGTCTACACCCTCGCCGAGCCGCCCAAGTTCTTCGGTAAGGGCACACTCGGCGACAGCTAGGTCCACCCCCTGGAACCAGCCGCGGACCTCACCTGCCGCCCTCTCCGGGCCGGGCAGCGGCGAATTAACTGCGCGTCGTCTCAAGTCAGCGGTCGGTTCCCAACGAAATTGCTGAATACGGCTCCGCGCGGTCTGGGGCCGCGTTCACTTTCTGCACTGGCGAAACCGCCAAAGGAGCTCCCAGATGAAACGCTTCACCCAATCACTGTTGATCGCGCTGCTCTGCGCAGCGATGGTCGGCTGCCCACAGCTAATGACTGGAGGGGGTGGGGGCGGCGACGTCTCCGAGTCCGCCTTGAGCTACAGCGGCACGCTCAGCGGCGTCGTCGCCGGCAGCAGCTCAACTGCCACCTCGGAAGACCCTCAGGCCGCCCAGGTCGTTGCCCTCGGCTCCGACGTGGTCGCCTGGCTGACCGACCTGGAAGGCAACCGGCTACGGGACGCCAACGGCGCCCAGTACCCGGATTTCCCGGTCAACTCCAACGGAACCTTTGATCTGAGTGGCCTGCCGGTCGGCGTCGACATCGTCCTGGTGATCGACCTGGACGGTGACGGCGAGGGCGACTTGTTCACTATCATCAATATCCCCCAAGATGCCGGCGCCAACACTGGCGCGATCGCCGGCCTGGCCGTCGACCCGCTCAGCACGGTCGCCAACGCACGCCTCCAGCAGATTCTCGATGCATACGACATCGATCTGGACGATCTGGATCTCAGTCTCTCCGGCGTGATCGGGCGAACCCGTGACGGCTACGAGCACCTCCTCGAGGATGCCGGAATTGACCACGCGGTGCTCCTGGATGACATCCGCGGGTTTATCAGCGCCGAGCTGGCCGAGTTCTTCGAGAACGAGATCCCCGCCGCCGCCCAGCGCGCCATGCGGATGGCAGTCAGCAACATCGCCCTGGCCGCCGCCGATGATGTCGAAGGAATCGTCCGGGCTGCCGCTCAGACGCTCCTGGAGGGCGGCTTTGTGATCGCTGACGATCCCGGCGGGATCGACCTCTCGTTCCTCGGCGACCTGCCGCACGTCAACACGCTCACGTTCGAGCAGTTCCAGGAACTTTTCGCGATGCAAGGTCCGGGTGAGCCCCCACCCGCTCGCCGAGTCCCGGCCGATTTACAGGAGGCCACCCAAGCCCCGCCCGGCGAGCCCCTGCTCTACATCAGCGAGCTGGTCGAGGCCGACCGGAACTTCGCCATGGCCGAAGAGGGCGAGGAACCCTTCATGCCCAAGGCCATGTTCGGCGAGGGCATACTCACTGACATCGCGGAAGCGTACATGGATGGAAAGACCATCTCGCTCGGCGACCTGTACCACCTGCTGGTCGATGCCGAGGAAGGTCTCGGCGCGCGCCTGACATACTCGCTCTGGAACGGTCCCGGCCAGCCGCCGACCGACGTCTTCGAGTCACCCGACGGCGAAGGCGTGGTCAAGAATACGCAAGCCCTCTTCGAGCAACTCGACGCACTGTTCGGCGACCCGGGCTTCGATCCGATAACCGCTCGGACCACGCCCGTCCGACAGATAATCCTGGACTTCCTCGAAGGAACCGTCGAACCGTCATTCGAGCGGCTCTTCGGCGGGTTTCTGATGGAGCGCGTCCCCAGCGCCGAGGAGTTTGCCCAGTACATCCGGGACAAACGGGCCCATATACCGTTCAGCCGATCGGGGCCCGCCCAGTGGTTCGTCGTCGCGGACGCCGACCCCTGGCGGGACTCGGACGCCGACGCCATCACCGTCGATGTCGAGGCCAATTCCAACGGCACGGTCACCAGCGTGACGTTCAACCCCGGCGGCGACGGCGACTTCTGCGTCGGCTTCGGTCCCATGACAGAGAACGGTATGCAGACCGAGCTCATTCGCATCAGCAATGGCCGCATGCTCCACAACCACCACGGCGAACCCCAGTTCCTCGAAATGTCGGATGACGAGATCTTCCAGCCGGTCAACGGCGAGAGCTTCTTCGATACGTTCAGCGAGACCGGCTCGCACTGGCCGGGCGCCCCCGCCCTGCGTGTCACCAACTACGACTTCGACCCCGCCCTCCCGCCGGACCCCGAAACCAACCCGCCCGACTGGGAGGCCTTCGTGCTCATGACGCGGCACGATCCCGACGCCGTCCCCGTGAGAGTCGACTACACGGGCGGCGTCGCTACCTATGCCGCGGCCGGCATGTACTACATGCTCTTCGACGAATGCACCGACACCGATGGGCTCTTTGCCCTCATGACCGAGACCGGCGAGCTACTCGAAGACCCGCCCGGCACCGGCTGGGAGAACCGCGTGCTGGTCGACGCGGAGACCGTCCAGGGCATCGATCTCGCTCCGGAGGTGTTCACCTGCATCTACGGGATCGAGGTGCCCAACGAGGGCTACGATCCCGAAGGCGCCCCCTACTACGACGACATCAACAACAACGGCCAATACGACACCAGCGAGCCGACCTTCGCCGAGCAGCACTTCCTCTGGGACTCCGCCGACTGGCGCTCCACCTGGGTCGAGAAGTACTACCGCCGGGCCGACAACAACGGCTTCCCCGCCTGATGAGATCGACTGGGAGTCCGACACGCCCGAGTTGCTCAACGGGGTGGCGTTGGTCCCGCGGAACCTCCGGCCCCGACTAAACGGCTTCCTCTACGGGCGGCCCAACAGCGCCCTCAACCTGCTGTTGGCGTTCAGCCCCCCGGAATTCTTCAACGGCACCCAGACGATCGACGAGAACACGCGCATCAACCCCCTGATGTCGGTCGCCCTGATCGACCTCGTGTTCGAACAGACGATGAACGTCGAGGCCGTGGTCGACTGGGACGGCCCCGGAGGCATGCCGCCCCACGAACAGCTTGTGCCCGCCTGGTTCTTCGTCGCACCCGTGGACGACCCCATCGCGCTGGTCGCCGAGAACTTCGCGGACTACGCTGAGTAGTCACGCGGCCGGTCCGCCATCAGACGACCTGCCCGCGAATCGCGGTGACGGAGAGGCGTGGTAGGGGCGGCAGCAGGACAACCTTCCTGCTGCCGCCGTCTTTCAAGTCGATTCGGTCATCCCCTCCGGCCCGACGGGATCACCTCCGCTTGCCTGACCGCAGCGCTTTGCGAAGCGCGCTGATCGCCGCCCGGGCTTCCTGATCGGTCGCGAAGGCGAAGTAGAAGACAGCTTTGCGCCCGAGCGCTGCGGCCGAGACGCCGCGGATGTTGAGGTCGGCGGCGGCGATCGCCCGTGACATCTCGGCCCCGAACCCGGCCCGGTCGGGACCTTCCACGCGGACGGCGTTCATCCCGCGGGCGGGAACCAGCCCGACCTCGCCCGCGGCCGACTTTTGCCGCTTGCCCTTGAGCGGCGCCGCGAAAATCCGCGAGGTGTGCTCGGTGACCCGCCGCCCGACTAGAAACTCGAGCCGCGCGCCGGCCTGGGTCAGCGCCTCCAGCACGCGCGCCAGTATCCCCGGCCGGTTCACGAAATCCCCCGCCCACACTTCCACCTTCCTGATCGCGTACGACATGCTTGTTCTCCGCTTGAAATCTAGCGCCAACACAATCGCTCGGTTGCTTCGGGGCCAGACTGTCCTACGCAAAGACGCGCGGCACAAGCCGGCCCTGAAGCGCGAGCGCGGGCTTCACGCTGGACGAACGGATCGTATCCCACTCGGCAGTGCCTCGCAATCACGGTCTCGTCGGACAGTCAGCCGTCGTCCCCCACGCCCCAGGCTGGACATCCGTGCGCTTATCCGGGAGAATCCGCGCGCGATGCTCCCGCACGGAGCCGTTTCGCGGAGACGGGAAAACACCAGGGAGAAACCGCCGTGGCAAAACCGAAGGCCGGAGTAGTAGGGGCGGGAGTCGTCGGGAATGCAATGCGCGCGCTCTGCGGCGCGGATACCGCGATGTACGATCCGTACGTAGCCGAGTGGGCCGCCAACCAGGACGCCATCAATCAGTGCGATGTCGTTTTCGTCTGTGTCCCGACCCCGATGGCGGACGACCGCGGCTGCAACACTTCGATTGTCGAGGAGGCGGTGGCCTGGATCGCGGCCCCGCTGCTGATCATCCGTTCGACGGTCGCCCCCGGGACCACCGAGCGGCTCTGCCAGAAGTACCACAAAAACATCGTGTTCCAGCCGGAGTACCTCGGCGAGACAACCGCGCACGTCTTCGGGAACATGGCCGAACGCGAGTTCATCGTTTTGGGCGGCCAGCCCGAGGCCGTGGCCGCCGCGGCCGCTTTCTACACGAACTACTACAACAGCATGGTCCGCTACTACTTCTGCGACGCGATGACCGCGGAAGTCTGCAAGTACATGGAGAACGCCTTTTACGCCGTCAAGGTCACATTTGTGAATGAGTTCTACGACATTGCCAAGGCGCACGGCATTGACTACAACCTGCTGCGCGAGATGTGGCTGGCCGACACGCGCATCAGCCGCGACCATACCTTCGTGTACCCAAACAGCCGCGGGTTTTCGGGCAAGTGCCTGCCCAAGGACTGCAGCGCGATCGTCAAGTCCTGCCAAGCACACGGCTACGACCCCAAGTTCATGAAGGCTTGCCTGGCACGCAACGACGAGTTCCGGGCATTGAACGAGGAAGACTAGCAGGCTGCCTACCGCTCCACACGCGCCGCCGGCGGCGGCTTCCCATCCGCCAGCCAGAGAAACGCCAAGACCTGCCGGAGCTTGCCCGGCAGCGTCAGCGTGACCAGCAGCCGGGCAAACGGTCGGCCGAGCAGGATGCCGGTCAGCCCTCCCGCCAGGTTGGCCGCGGCCTGACGAACGAACGTCGGTTCGGCCCAATCGATCAGGTGGGGACACTCGACCGACCAGATGTACCAGGCCAGCACGCCGGTCACGATCGGAACCAGCACGGCCGGCACGAGGTAGCCCCAGCGACGCCAATGGTGAAACACGACCACGGCCAACAGCAGCAGCACAAAACCCAGCGCGAACGAAATGCCCTGCATCAAGGCTATGAAGAGCCGATCCAGCGGATCGCTCTCGCGAACCTCCCGGCGATATGTGGTCGTCGTGCCGGATCCACTGGTTGTGATGCGCTGGCCGCCGATGATGATTGTGGTCGTGCCGCCGCCGGCTGGTTGTGATTGGGTGGGTCCCGGAACGGTCACCTGCCGATACGTCGTCAACTCGTCCACCGAGGCGTAGGTCAGACCCACCTGGGCCGCCCCCAACCCGAAGACGGCCGCTAGAATCGTGACGATCCACACGAACAACCCCAGCGTCCCCAGCCGCTGAAGCCACACCCGCCCCGCCGTCACCCCCTCCCGAACCGGCTGAAACCCCCCGCACTCCGGACACCGGCACAGTAACACCCGCGTGCGCGCGTCCCGCCGCACCGGCTGCGTCCGCAGGTTGTACCCGCAACCCTCGCAGTAGCGGTCGGTTTCGATGTACGCCACTGGCGGCTGACGATCAAATTCCACTAGCGGGTCAAGCTCGGCTTCTGGCTGATTCATGTTTCTCCGTGGTCATGACTGGGCGGGGTCTCGCAAAGCGCTGGACGCCCAAGCCGCTGCGGGTCACAGGGGTATACGACCGAACCGCGGGAATATTTGCGGCCCGCGACGCGTGCGCTGGATGGCACGGCCATGGCTGTGGTCCACCGTTCACCGCGCTGCGGCGATCAACGCCTGGACACGCTTGGGATCGACCGGGTTCGCCGCGACGGCATCTGCTTTGAGCGACGTGCCCACGATCGCGCCGTCGGCGTGTGTCAGCAGCTCGCGGATCGTCTCCACCGTGACCCCGCTGCCGACCAGCACGGGGGTCTCTCCGGCAGCCTCCTTGACCTGCGCGAGCTCAGCCGGGTCCGCGGCCGCGCCAGTGCCCTCACCGGAGACGATCACAGCATCGGCACCGCCCCGTTCGATCAGGTCGACTACCTCCTGCCGGATCGACCGTGGCGAGCCAAGCGGCGCCGAATGCTTGACGTTCACGTCGGCCAGGATGCGGATGTCGGACGCGTCCAACCGAACGCGCTGACGCAGAACCTGGTGCGCTATCCCTTGAATGAGCCCCTGATCGGTAAGGCGGACCCCACACAGCACATTCACTCGAATAAACGCGGCTCCAATGGCGTGCGCGACGGCCAGCGCGCTGCACCCGTCGTTTCGCAGCACGTTCACGCCCAGCGGTACATCGAAGCGCTGCCCAACCTCTTGCCCGATGCGCGTCATGCAGGCCACAACCTGGGGGGGCACCCGCTCGGGATAGAACGGCGTGTCGCCGAAGTTCTCCAGCATCAGCCCGTCCACGCCACCGTCAACCAGCGCAGCCGCGTCATCCCGCACGCGTCGCCGGATCGGCTCCAAATCCCCTCCATACCGCGGCGCGCCCGGCAGCGGGGGAATATGCAGCATCCCGATTATCGGCTTTGACACGTCCGCCCACGCGGGTAGTAATGGTCTGGACATGCATGGCATTGTGCCCGAGGCAGCCCGCGGCGAAAAGCCCTGCCCGAGTCGCCATGACGACCGAACGGTATCGAACACTGGGACAGCCAAGATGACCACACGCATCACGGTTCAGACCCGCGGACAGGGCCTGCACGAGATCACTCGCGAAGTGCAGGCGGTCGTGCGAAAGGCCAACTGTCACGCGGGTCTCTGCACGGTCGCGATCACGCACACCTCGGCCAGCCTGCTGATTCAGGAGAACGCCGACCCCTCCGCCCGCCGAGACCTGGAAACGTGGCTCAACCGCCTGGTGGCTGAGAACGACTCGCTCTATACGCATACGAGTGAGGGTTCCGATGACATGCCCTCACACATCAAAGCCGCCCTGACCGCCACGAGCCTCTCGATCCCGATTATCGACGGCCGCCTCGGTCTGGGCACCTGGCAGGGGATTTACGTCTGGGAGCACCGCCGACACGGGGCGACGCGGAGTTGCCTTGTGAACGTGTTGGCGCGGTAGTTTTCAGTTTTCAGTTTTCAGTTTTCAGTTGTCAGTTGTCAGTCTGCGGTTTGCAGGAGTGCTCTGATGTGCTCGTGCAGCACGACCATCACGCCAACAACCGCCAGTGCGACCGCCAGCGCCTTGCGCTTGGTCATCCGCTCTTTCACGATCACCGTCGCCAGGATGATCGCGAAGATCACGGTCGTCTGGTTCAGAATGGCGTTGATCGAGGCGTCGGCATACTTGTAGCCCGCGATCCAGAACACATACGCCAGATAGGTTCCCACCAGCGCCCCGGGCACCGCCGTCTTCCATGGCACGGAAGGTCGGAAGACGGACCAGAGCTTCTTGCGCGCGGGCGAGGCCAACGCCAGCGGCACGAGCACGATCGTCCCGGCTGCGATTC
>CAZDTB010000034.1:0-17895 GCA_964508075.1 uncultured Planctomycetales bacterium | reverse complement strand
ATATCGAAACTGCTGTCCCCCGGTTTATAGTCGATGATGCCGGCCTTTGACGCCGAGTAGTTCGTCTGTCCGAACTTGCCGCGCAGACCGTTGATTGACGTGATGTTGACGATCTTGCCGGACTTCTGCTCTCTGAAGATGGGGACGGCGGCCCGGCAGTAGTTGAAATACCCCTTCAGGTTGACGTCGATGACCTGGTCCCACTGCTCCTCGGTCATCTTCCAGATCACGCCGTCGCGGTTGATGCCGGCGTTGTTGACCAGGATGTCGAGCCCGCCGAACTTCTCGACGACTTCGTCGACCATGCGCTGGGCGTCGGCGAAGCTGGCGACGTCGGCCTTTATCGCCAGGCCCTTGCTCCCGGCGGCTTCGACGTCGGCGACGACCTGCTTCGCCTCGGTATCATGCTTGCGGTAGTTGATCGCGACCCGGGCGCCCTGGCGCCCCAGCTCGCGCGCGATTGCGGCTCCGATTCCCAGGCTACCGCCGGTCAGGATTGCTCTCTTGCCTTCAAGTGTCGTGGTCATGATCTTCTTCCTGCTCAATTCTCAGGCGAGCTTGGCGCCGCACTTGCCGCAGAACTCAAAGTGGGTCGGAATGCCCTTGGCGTCGCACTTGGGACACTGTTTGGCGTACGGTCCCCACAGGAACTCGCTCGAGCCGTTCGGATCGGCTGCCCGCTGCCGCATGCCCGCAAAGTCCACCTTGCGCTTCTCGACGAAGGCGGTCATGCCTTCGTGTGGTTCCAGACACGTGTAGTGCGTCGACAGCCAATCGCGCGCGTGGCCGGCGGTGGCGTGCCAGGAAAGCTCCTTCCAGAAATTGACCTGGGCCTTGGTGTAGCGCGTGCACTCGAAAAACTTGTTGACGATCTGGTCGCACAGATCCGCCACTACCTCGTCCAGCCGGGAGAGGTCGATCGAATAGCCGTCCAGATCTCTCTGTGCCTTCTTGATCTCGCCCGCGGTCGCCCGCGCGTCGAACGGGTTGTCCCACGGGTCGACGTTCCAGTCGGCGAGGTAGTTGCGGTCGGCCTTGAAGCGCGTGACGTATTCGCCATCAGGGCCCTTGACGGTCGGCACGACCGCGTTGACGAGCCCCATCGCCAGCGAGGTGTAGGCCGGGTAGCGCTGATTGAGGAACAGAATGCCGCGGGCCTTGCGGTCGCCGACGTGGATCGGTAGCCACTGCGTCGAGCCGCCGCAGGCGACCGATCCGACGCCGGTCCCCACCTGGGCAATAAAGGCGTGCTCACCCATCACGCCGAGGTCGCAGGCGAGCTGGCTCTCGTTGCCGCCGCCGACCGCCATCCCGTTCAGCCGGGCGATCACCGGTTTGGAGCAGTTCACCATCGATTCGATGTAGGCCTTGAAGCAGCACATGTACTTCCAGTAGTCGCGCGGCCTTTGCGTGTAGTTCTCCTGGTATTCCTTGACGTCCCCGCCGGTGCAGAAGGCCCGGTCGCCGCTGCCGGTGAAGACGACCACCGCGACGTTGTCATCCCAGGATGCGTCCTGGAACGCGGCGGCGAGCTCTTGCAGGGCGGGAGTGCTGTAAGCGTTGTAGTTGAAAGGTCGGTTGATCGTGACCCGGGCGACCAGATCACGCTTCTCGTACTGAACCTCTTTGAACTCAAGCGATTCGGCCTTGCGGGCCGGGAACAGGCTGGTCTTCATCTGGTCGTCTCCGAACTGCGAGGGTCGCGATCCAATCTGCCGGTGAGCGAGAGGTGTGGAGGGGGGGCAGTGACCGAACGAACGTTCGATCGAAAACGCCGCGGACAATGCGCCGGTCGTTGCCCGCCATGCCATCGTAACCCGCTCGAATATGCCGGGTGATTATGCCGTTTGCCTGCCGTCTGTCAAGCATTTCTCGGACGGTTTTGGTTGACAACGAAGCTGGCGGGGCGCATATTGGCCGTGTGGGGTGCTCAAGCCGAGGAGGCATGTCGCTCGATGCCGTCATCAGGTCCCGAACGCGCGTTCGAGTCACGGCAGCCGCTGCCCGCGGCGCCCGTAACCGAACCGGTTCCAGCAACTTACGACCAGCGGCTCAACCGGATCCTGGAGGCGGCCACCGGTTTGATCGCCGCCGCCGGATACGAGCGAGCCTCGATGCGCGCCGTGGCCAAGGCCGCCGGCGTGAGCCTGGCGGGGCTGTACCACTACTTTGACGCCAAGGAAAGAATACTGTTCCTGATCCAGTTCCGCACGTTCAGTTCGCTGGTAAACGCTCTGCGCGAGAGGCTGCACGGTGTCAGCGACCCGGCCGAGCAAGCGCACGTAATGATCCGCACGCACGTCGACCACTTCGCCGCCAACATGGCCGCGCTCAAGGTGTGCTCGCACGAGCTCGAATCGTTGTCCGGACCCGGCTATGAGGAAACGCGCCGGATTCGGCGCGAGTACTACGACCTCGTGCGCGGCATCGTGGACCAGACCTTTGATACCCACGCGCCCGACAGCACGCTCGACCGCCACGTGGCCGCCATGTCCCTGTTCGGCATGTTGAACTGGCTCTATCGCTGGTATGACCCGCAGCACGGGCGCTCACCGGCGGCGGTCGCCAATCAGCTTACGGCGCAGTTTCTTCGGGGCGTGCTGGGAGAGGCGCGGTGACGATTGACGATTCAGCAGCGCTCAGCGCTGCGCTCGCCGATCACCGTCGTTCAATCGTCAATCGTGAATCGTAAATGGTGGATCCGGAGTCTTAATCGTGTATCTGCCCGACATCGAGCTTCACGAAGCCACCACGCTCGAACACGCGGCAGAGGTGCTGACGCGCTACGCTCCCAACGCTCGTCTGCTCGCGGGCGGCACCGATCTGCTCGTTGATCTCAAGACCGGCCGCGCCAGCTTCGAGCACCTGGTCTCGATCAACTGCATCGACGCGCTGCGCGGCATATCTGAGACTAGTGAGGGTCTGCGCATCGGCGCGCTGACGACGGTCACGCAGCTCGGCCGCTCGACGGTCGTGCAAGAGCGGTTTTCCCCGATCCTCGACGCGACCAGCAGGATGGCGGCGCCGCAGATCCGCAATGTTGCCACGGTGGGGGGTAACATCGCTGCCGCCGTTCCGTGCGCCGATCTTCCGCCAATTCTGACCGCGATGAACGCGTCGGTCGTACTGTGGTCTGCTAAGGGTCAGCGTGAGGTGCGGCTGGATCGTTTCTTCGTCGGGCCGCGCCGGACGGCCTTGCGCGAGGACGAACTGCTGACGGCGATCCTAGTCCCGAAGCTCCCGCCGAGATTCGGAGCGGCCTATGCGCGATTCCAATTGCGAGACGGCAACGCGATTGCCGTCGCCGCCGTCGCTGCCAGCCTGCTGCTGGGAGATGATGACACCGTGCAGGACGCCCGCATCGTCCTCGGGGCCGTGGCACCCGTACCGAAGCTGGTCGGGTCCGCCGCTGCCCTGCTGGTTGGCAAGCCGCCCGATGAGGACGCTTTCTGCATGGCGGCTGATGCCGCGGCGGCGGAGGCTGCGCCGATCTGCGACGTGCGTGGCTCGGCCGATTTTCGCCGCGAGATCGTTGGCGTGATGACCCGGCGGGCGCTGACCACCGCCCACAGCCGAGCCAGGGAGGCGCGGTGATGGCCGTTTCACGCACGCTAGCGGTCAACGGTGATACGTACACCGTCGCGATCGAGCCGGGTGAGACGTTGCTCGACGTCCTGCGCGAAAAGCTGCGTCTGACGGGTACGAAGAAGGGCTGCAACGTCGGCGACTGCGGGGCCTGCACGGTCTTGATCGACGGCGAGCCGATGAACAGTTGCCTGCTGCTCGCCTCCGAGCTGGAAGGCAAGGCCATCACCACGATCGAAGGCCTCGCGAAGGATGGTGAGCTGAGCCCGGTTCAGAAAGCGTTCGTCCACGAGGGCGGCATCCAGTGCGGCTTCTGCACGCCGGGCATGGTCATCTCCGCGACCGCCCTGCTCGAAAAGAATCCCAATCCCACCCGCGACGAGATCAAGGAAGCTCTATCGGGCAACCTCTGCCGCTGCACCGGCTACAGTGGCATCCTCCGCGCGGTGCAACGCTGCGCGGAGTACCGTGACGGTCCACGTGCCGAGCGGGAGGCACGAAGGCACGAAGGCACGGAGGCACGAAGGCCAGAGGCCACCGAAGCCAATCGTCAATCGTCAATCGTCAACCGTCAATCGCACGACACCGTCGGCGTCTCGATCCCGCGCGTCGACGCCGCCGACAAGGTCACCGGGCGCGCCCAGTACACTGCCGACATCTTTCTGCCGAACATGATCCACGGCAAGATCCTCGGCTCATCCATCGCCCACGGGCGCGTCAGGCGCGTGGATACGTCGAAGGCCAAGGCGCTGCCCGGCGTGATCGCGGTGATCACCGGGGCCGACGTGCCCGACACGATGTACGGCGTCTCGCCCGCCCGCTACGACGAGCACGTGCTCTCCAAGGAGAAGGTCCGCCACGTGGGCGACCCGGTGGCGGCCGTTGCCGCGATCGACGAAAAGACCGCCGAGCGGGCCCTCACGCTCATCGAGGTCGAGTACGAGGAATTGCCCGCAGTTTTCGATCCCATGTCCGCGGTCGCCGACGGGGCCCCGCAGGTTCATGAACGTTACCAGAACAACATCAACACACACGTCGAGCAGAGCTTCGGCGATGTCGAGAAGGGCTTTGCCGAGTCGTACTGCGTGCGGGAGGAAGCCTTTACTGGCAATCATGTTTACCAGAACCCGCTCGAGCCGCACGCCTCGATCGCGACCTGGGACCACGACGGCACGCTGGTGCTCTACAGTTCCACACAGGTGCCGTTCTACGTGCAGTACATGATGGCCCACGTGCTGCACATCCCGCTCGGCAAGATCCGCGTGATCCGCCCGGCGGTCGGCGGCGGGTTCGGCGGGAAAGCCGCCACCACGCCACTCGATCTTTGCGCCGCAATCCTCAGCAAGAAGACCGGTCGGCCGGTCAAGATGGTCTATTCGCGCGAAGAGATGTTCCACTACGGCCGCGGCCGACACAAGCAGCACATGAAGATGAAGCTCGGCGTCGACCGCGAAGGGAAGATCAAAGCCTTCGCCAGCGAGATCTACCTCGACGGCGGAGCCTACACGTCGTTTGGCGTCGTGACCGCTTATTACGCCGGCAGCATGATGCCCACGCTCTATCACATCCCGAATTACGCTTATGACGGCTACCGCGTGGTGACCAACAAGCCGGCCTGCGGGGCGATGCGTGGGCACGGCGTGCCCCAGCCGCGGTTTGCCTTCGAGTGCCTGCTCAACATGGTGGCCGACGATCTGGGGATCGACCCGATCGAGATCCGCCGCCGCAACGCCATGACGCCCAACACCCGCACGGTCAATGACCTCGACATCGGCAGTTGCGAGTTCCGCGCCACGCTCGACGCCGCCGAGGCCAACAGCGGCTGGAAAGAGAAATACCACAAGTGTGGCACCGCCGCCTCGGCGGTGGGGGATGTGGGTGGCACCGGCGTCTCGCCGGTGGGGGATGTGGGTGGCACCGGCGTCTCGCCGGTGAATCACAGGCGGGACGCCGGTGCCACCCAGTCAATCGCCCGCGGCATCGGCGTAGGCTGCGGCGGCTTCGTCTCCGGTGCCGGCTACGCGATCTACCGCGGTCAGGTCCAGCTCTCGCACGAGAAGCCGCCCGAGCACTTCCAGAAGCGCTCGATCTTCCCGCATGCCAACGCCATCGTGAAGATCAGCGAAGACGGCATGGCGGCGATCCTGCTGATCGGCGCCGCCGAGATCGGGCAGGGCAGCGATACGGTTTTGACGCAGATGTGTGCCGAGTCGCTCGGGATCCCCGTCTCGCGCATGCGCATCCGTAGCGAGGACAGCGACATCTCCCCGCTCGACCTGGGCTCTTACTCTTCGCGCGTCACGCTGATGGCCGGCCACGCCGTCTCACGTGCTGGCGCCGCTGTCGTCGACAAGATGCGACCGTACGCCGCGAAGCTGCTCGGCTGCGCCGAGTCCGAGGTCGTCGCCCGCGACGGCAGATTCCGTGGGGGACCGGCCTCCGGCCGGTCAGTCCCCTGGGAAGAAGTCGCCCGCCAGTACTTCAACGACAACGGCCCCCTCGTCGGCACCGGCTGCTACAAGCCGCCCGACGGCCTCGGCGGCGACTACAAGGGCGCCACCGTCGGCACCAGCCCGGCCTACTCCTTCGGCACCTCGGTCTGCGAGCTCTCGGTCGACCTCGAGACCGGCAAGGTCAAGATCGACCGCTTCACCGACTTCCACGACTGCGGCACCGCGATCAACCCGCGCGCCGTCCACGGCCAGGTCGAAGGTGCGATCGTGATGGGCGCCGGCGAGACGATCATGGAGGACGTCCAGTTCGACGACCGCGGCCAGATCCTCAACCCCAACCTGCACGGCTACCTGATCATGACCATCAAGGACGCCCCCGAGATCTTCAGCGGCATCGTCGACTCCTACGAGCCCCGCGGCCCCTTCGGCGCCAAAGAGATCGGCGAAGGCTCCACCCTCCCCGTCCTCGGCGCCGTCGCCCACGCCATCGCCAACGCCACCGGCGTCTGGATCAAGGACTTGCCCATTACACCGGAGAAGGTCTTGAGGGCGATACAGGAGAAGCAGGCTTCGAAGGAACCATCCGCGACGTAGGACGAACAGACGTCCCGCACCAACCCGTCAGCAGCCCACGTCGAGAAGAACCACGCGGGCCGCCGCAACCGGCTAACCCATCTGAACACTGATATTCGTGTCGGCCTTGAATAGGTCCGCAAGCGCGGGAGGGCTGGCATCGAACGACCGACTCGCCTTCAGCGCAGAGCGCAGTCTGCCCAGCGCCCTCAACACTGCAGACTCTGGACCGTGACGTTCGATTTTTGCCCGGCCCAGTATGTTGAACGTGTGGCTTGACCCTCCGTGTGGGCTGGCCTTCGGCCCTCTCCGGTATGGAAAACAGAAATGACAGAGATGAAGACCGCCCTCATCAGTCGCGACGACGGCGTGAGGGAGGCTGGCCCCGTACCCCACGCAGCTGCCGGCCTGAATCGGGTAGAGCTTGACGAGCAGCGCCTCGCTATCCTGCGCCACGATAAAAACCCCGCTTCCCCCCACACCAACGCTGTATTCAAAACCTGGGAACTCGTCCCTATGCCAGATCACGCAGCCGTACGGTAACCGGGCGTTGACAGCCAGGTACTGCACTGTCTCCTTCTCCGACGAGGACTCCACGTACATGGCCTCCGGAGCGTTCAGCGCGGTTTGCTGCCCATCTTTCGGCTTGCGCGCTTCAAAGGTGTACCTCCCAAAGGACTTCTGGCGAACGGCAAGAAACGCGCGGACCCTGTCAGGCAGCGTAAGCAACAAGATCGTCAGAAGTTCTGACCAGACGGGATCATTGAGCCTCCGTTCCAGATGCTCCTGACACAGGCGCAAACGCCAGTCCTTCGGATCCTTGATGTGCTTGGTAGGCCGGTTCGCATTTATCGCCCGCTTGACGGGGCCAAGAACCCCATCCGTGATCTCCCGAGCGGTCTGCAGGCTGCCGGCCCGGTCATGCAATGACTCGCACAGAGCGTCCACAACGTCTCTGCTTGGCAGCTTCTCACCGTTGCACCACTCCGTCACCCTCGCCAGCGCGCCGATCGTTTTCAGGCCCTTGGCAGTCAGTTTTACGTTCAACCTGTCCAGCAACCTGCTGCGCGGTACAGCGTTCAATGCTAAGTAGGTGTTCAGTAGATCCGCAAACGCATATCTCGGATTACGGAAGCGGTGCGGTGCGTGAGCGTTCATTCGCTCTCCTTCATCTGGGCGTTCGGGAATGCGCCGGAAGAGTGGCCGATATCTGCGAAGTTCTTCACCCCACCGCGAAGGAATTCCCGCCGACTATCCAGCTATTCAGTGAGCCATGCGCCCGGCACGTCGCGTAAAATTATAACATCAGGCGGCGTGAGTGAGTTTCTCATCACGCCGAGGCCGACGATGGAACCCGCGGCGCGCAGAGGGCACGATGCGATCGCACATTCGGCTGCCGTCGCGGATAAGACACACAGAGTGAGTATGTCAGGACGCCCCCGGCCTGTCAAGTGTGGGGCCCCTGAGACGTGCTGGTTGGTCTCCAAGGTGGCAGTGGCGCTGCCTGCCGCCAGCACTGGTGTCGATCGCGCCGATTCTGGCGCAGTACTGGGAGGTCACAGATGACGGAGAACCTCGGCAGCACTCATGACGGAAAGTTGCCCACACGCCTCATTCGTTCGGCCCTGAAGGGCCGCTGGAGTTCCGGTCGTCTTCGCACAGATCCCTGTATTCTCGGAGGATAAGGCAATGAGATCGCGAAAGAACCGACACCGATTGGCTAAGCAAAAGAGGGGGAGGAAACGGACTTCATCAGAACAGGGGACATCAGTCTCGCCAGACCCAAAGCAGAAGCGCCGGTGCTTGCTGACAAATCCCAGGGCGTATCTCGCTGCTGCCCTGATTACGGGTGCCGTGACTGTAATCACTGCAATCGTCGTGAATTGGCGCGAGCAGCTACCCGAGGTGCCGTCCGAGCAATGCGCGCTCACGCGCGACACGGTGTTTGAGTGGGTGGTCATCGACGCGAACTTCGATTTCCCGTCGAGCTCGGCTACTCAAGGGAAGCTCCGGATCGAATTCGAAGCCCTGGCTGAAAACCTGGCCCGCGAGGTGCTGACGTGGGTGCCAGAACTCGACGATCTCGCGAACGCGACGTCTGTATCGGCAAGCATCGCGTCGCAGAAGAAACCGTCGGTCCGTCAAGTCCTGAGCGAACTCAAGGACGATGGCGTGACTGTAGGCTACAGGGCCCCGCCGATCGAGTTGGAGCCGGGTAGGTGGAAGCGCCTGAGGGGCACCTATGAGAAGACGATCGGCCCGTCAGGCGTCGAATGGAT
The DNA here is from genome assembly GCA_964508075.1 of uncultured Planctomycetales bacterium. Lineage (GTDB taxonomy): Bacteria > Planctomycetota > Phycisphaerae > UBA1845 > Fen-1342 > JALSRY01. The sequence goes on along the minus strand of CAZDTB010000034.1, from coordinate 9,005 downwards.
CAGCGTTGCAAGGCCCGTGATGGAATATATGCTCGTTCGCGTTCACGCCGAGTCGCCCAACGTGGCCGGACGAATCCTGCCCGTTCTACGAGGATCCTTTGGGATCGAGGACAAATGTTCCGGGCCCGGTGGACTACAGTGGTCCTTGTGGATCCAGGGACCGCACAGCGGTCCGTCGGTAGCACTCCTTTGGGGCGTGGCGGGTACCGAACGACTGACCTCGTCTGGGATAGGGCCCACGGGACCGCTGGCAACGGGGCCGAAGGCAGAACGCGGTTGCGCCAACACGGGTGCGGTCGCTACCACGTACATGACCGCATGGTCGCGAGAACCGGACACGGTTCCGCGGCCAGAGGCAACCAGGGTTTATGCATAGGTGCCATCGGCGCGTGGCCAGGACAGGCAGAACTGGGTTGGGTGACATGGGCAGGCTACGACGGAGTCGTAGCTTGCCTATGTTCGTCCGGCCGGCCGGGTGGCATGTCTGGGCCGAAGGCGCAGGCATGTTTCTCATCGACCTGTCAGAGATGCGAGCCTCGTAGGTACGCCTGCCGACCGGCCGTATACCGCCGTCCAGCAGCGCCAGATCCTGCTCTCCGGCGTGCGGTCACCACCTGACCGCTTGACCCCGCGCCCTTCTCTGCTATAATATCTAGAAATCCCGGAAACCGCCGTGCCCCGTCACCCCAGTCCCAATCCGCCCGCCGCCATCACCGCGCCCAGCCCGAACATCCAACGTCCTGATAACGAAGGTGCTCAATTAGGGGGCGCGCAACAATGCACACCTTGAGCACCTTCGGCTCACGCCCCGCGACTACTCGTTATCATACTTCGATTCCGCCGCGGAGGTGCAGACCGTGCTCTATGAGATCTCCACACCGATCAGTGCCGACCTGTCCGTCTGGCCGGGGGACCGGGCGTTTCGGCGCGAGATCACTTTCGACCTCGGCGCCGGCGATCCGGTCACAGCATCCGCGATTCACACGACCATGCACATTGGCACACACGCCGACGCGTTTTCGCACGTGACGCCGGGCGGTGCCACAATCGACCAGATGCCGCTCGACGCCTACGTCGGCCGCTGCCAGGTGATCCGCGTGGACGTGCCACGGGCGATGGCGATCCGGCCCGACGACCTGACCGAACCGATCCGTACGCCACGCGTTCTGCTCGCGACCGGCACGTTTCCCGATCCGACCCGGTTCAATGAGGACTTTGCCGCGCTGTCGGTCGAGTTGGCGGATGCCCTGCACGCCGCCGAGGTGCGGCTGGTCGGCATCGACACTCCCGGCGTCGACCTGTTCGCGGCGACGGAGCTGCCGGTCCACCACCGACTGGCGGAGCACGGGATCGCCAGCATCGAGGGGCTGCGTTTGGATCATGTTCCCGCCGGCGAGTACGAGCTGATCGCATTGCCGCTACGGCTGGCAGGCTGCGACGCCAGCCCGCTCCGCGCCGTCCTGCGCTCGCTTCCCTCGTAGAGGTTTTACAATCGGCGTGGCAGCGGCGCTTGAAGCATGTGGTGCAGTGAACCGTACCCTGCGGACGGCCGGCGCGACGAGCCGTGGCCTGCGGCCAAGGATGCGAAGCGGACGAGTGCAGCCGGCCTGCGTGCTGCGCCCAGTCGGGCCGTTCCTGGACGACAATCGGCAACCTCCAGTGCCGAGGCCACCGCATCCAACGACCTGTCCTACCGGCTAGGTCTGTCGAAGGACTGCTGGAACCCCCCAGAGCACGCCGCCGATCAGGGCACCGATCAGTCCGATGGACACCGTGTACATCGCGGCCGGGAAACCCCCGTGCGGAGCGCCCAGGGAAAGGGCCAGATACGCTCCCGGGCTTGCGCCCAGCAGTGCCGCCACACACAGCAGGAGCAACGAGCGCGACTGTCCTCGGCGGATCAGCAGCGATTGAGCAACCGCCAGTGCCAAGGCGAGCAGAAATGGAAGAACGATCAACAGAAACCCATGCATGCACTGCCAGACCTGGGCCTGTATCACTCCGGGAAACATCCACACTATTATGCCGCCCGCACCGATCCAAGTCAGGAGCAGGGCGGCGATCCGCAGCGAACCGCCATATCCACGCCAGGCACGATTCGTCGCAACCCCCGCCAGCGCGCCAACCAGTGCACCGACCAGGATGGTCAGCAGTGAGCCAACGAGCAGGACCGAAACGCGTATCTCCTCATCAGTCACAGTGTTGCTCCGCGCGGGATCCGATTGACGTTTCCCGTCTGCCGAATCCTGCATGGTCATTCTACCGTGGTGCTTCACGAGAATCACGACGTGGTTGCAGGCTTACTCCACGTCTGGACGATAACGCGGACAAGCCGCGCGACGTGGTCGCGGCCTGCCCGTGCCACCGGAGCGGCATCACCAAGCCGGCGCTTGACAGTGCCGCCATTGTTCGCGCGAATGAGCTGATGCGTGGAACAAGTGAGTGCTATCGCGGGTTCGAACAGGGGCCGATCCGGCCGCCGAGTGAGGCGTTCAGCCTGCTGATCCGGGTCACGCGGAACTGCCCGTGGAACCGCTGCACGTTCTGCCCGGTGTACAAGGGGACCAAGTTCTCGTTGCGGCCGGTCGAGGACGTGAAGCGGGACATCGATGCGGTCTACGAGCACGTCGAGAAGCTGCGGCGGGCGCGGGACGAGTCGGGGCGCGCTCGGGATGATGAGTTCAACCGGATGGCCGCGAACGTGAGTCCGGAAGAGACGGCGGCTTTCAGCGCAGCGGCGCACTGGCTGCTCGGAGGCGGTCTGAGATCCGTATTCCTTCAGGACGCGAACAGCTTGGTGATGAAACCGCGCGAGCTGGTCGAGATCCTGAGGTATCTCCGCGAGCGTTTCCCGTCGATCGAGCGGATCACGTCGTATGCCCGCTCGCAGACCGTCGCGTTTCGAAGGGAAGATGATCTGCGGGCCATCCGCCAGGCCGGTCTGGACCGGCTCCACATCGGGCTCGAATCGGGCTGCGACGAGGTGCTCAGGCGAGTCAAGAAAGGCGTGACGAAGGAGATGCACATCGAGGCGGGTTGCAAGGCCCGCCGAGCCCGGTTCGAAGTTTCCGAGTACTACATGCCCGGCCTGGGCGGCAGAGAACTCTCCGAGCAGCACGCGCTCGAGTCGGCCGACGCGCTGAACCAGATCAACCCGCGCTTCATCCGGCTCCGCACGCTGGCGATTCCCGACGGTGCACCGCTGGCGGACGATCAGCGCGCGGGCCGCTTCGAGAAATGCACGGACGTTGAGGTGGCTCGCGAGCTGCTGACGTTCATCGAGCACCTCGACGGCATCGGCAGCGTCGTGAAGAGCGACCACATTCTGAACCTCTTCCAGGATCTGGAGGGCACACTGCCGCGGGACAAGGCGACCATGCTCGCGACGCTACGCGAGTTTCTCGAAATGGAACCCGAGCGTCGCCGACGTTATCAGGTCGGAAAGCGGCTCGGCATCCTCACTCGGATCCGCGACATGGAAGACCCGGTGCGAATGGCGATGGTCGAGGCGAACTATCGCAGGATGGGCGTCACGGCGGAAAACGTGGACGCCATCATGGATGAGCTGGCCAAGCGGTGTATCTGAATCGGCGTCGCGGCCTGGCGGGAACGGTTCGGCTCGGGCCTTGTCCCGCACCGGCGAAAGAAACGGGAGGCCTCATTGCTGGAGCCTCCCGTTGAATGCGAGTCAGTCAGCGCGACCGAGCGGTCGCGTTGGGGACGACGGCTAGCGACGCCGCAGCAGCATCACAGCGCCGAGGCCGAGTAGGGCCAGGCTGGCCGGCTCCGGAACGATGTCCAGATGGAGCACTGAGGTGGCCAGGTAGTTCGCGTCGATCTGGCCGGCGGCGTCATCGTAGCTCTCGTAGAATTCGAGCCGCAAGAGGCCGTCGGGCAGCGCGATGTTGTCGATGCCGGCATCGCTGAGGTCGATGATCCCGCCGCTGGTGTAGGTTCCCGTGCCGGGGTAGTTGTCGGCGACGCCCGGCGTGAGGAACAGGCCGACCCCGTTCGGGGCGATGTTGTCGTCGAAGTACATCGTGGCTTCGCTGAGCCAACTGCCCCCCACGGTCTCGATCGTCACGTCCCAGCCGATGCCGTTCATCGTCACGGCCGTGCCCGAGGGCAGACCGATCAGGCTGGCGACGTCGACGACGTGGATTTCGTTGGTCGCCGCGCCGTAGTCGTCCCAACTCTCGGCGCCGGAGATGTCGTAGTCGATGACGATGCCTTCCTGCGCGCTTGCGGTGATGGCAAGCATGCAGACAGCGACGATTGCGAACAAGTTTCTCATGATTCTCCTCCTGGGGTGATCCAAATGAACGCGGGCGTTGTATCGCAGGTTGGCTGCGAACACGTGTCACCTGCGCTCAGGCCTCTGACACTTGGCACACGGTTGTCCGCAGCACCCGACGAGCAGATCGGATTGCCCGACGGCGAGAGGGCACCGGTTACCTCTTCGCTTCGTTGAAAGACGATATTCACGCACGCGCGGGTGTTTCAAGGTCCGGGGTCGATTATCGTGTAAGAACAACGCCCGCAGGCGGACGGGCCTATAATCGCATGCCGGGGTGGGTCACAGGGTGAGGGGCAGCGCCCGCGACAAGGCCGACGCAGTGTCGTCCTCACCCTCAATATCTATCCAGCGCACCCCACGGAGACGTTTCAGCCAGGTGCGCTGCTGCTTGGCGAGACGACGGGAGCTGATCTTGATCCGCTCGATCGCCTGATCGAGATCCATCTTGCCCGCGAGGTGGTCGAACAGCTCCGCGTAGCCCACCGCTCGGCGGGCCTGGTCGCTCACGCCACGCCCGTCCGACCAGATTCGCCGTGCCTCCTCGACCAGGCCGGCGGCGATCATGCGGCGAACGCGCTCATTGATTCGTCGTGAGGCGGCCCGCTTGTCCCGGCGCAGGCCGATCAGCCGCCAGTCCCATTCCGGGTGGCGTATCGATTCGCCGTCCCATTGCTGCTGCAATTCGCTGATCGGCCGGCCGGTGAGGTGGTAGACTTCGAGGGCCCGTTCGATGCGTCGAAGATCGTTACGATGGATGCGGGCGGCGGCTGCCGGGTCGACCCGGGCCAGCTCGGCGTGGAGCGTGTCGAGGCCCTTACGCGCGGCGCGAGCCCGGATATCCGCCCGCAGCGCGGGATCGGCTGACGGGCCGGCGAACATGCCGGTGTGGAAGCACTTGAAATAGAGCACGGTCCCGCCCACCGCGATTGCGGGGCGGTTGCGGCCGTGGATCTCGGCGACGGCGTGGTCGGCCAGCTCGACGAAGCGGGCGGCGCTGAACGATTCCCACGGGTCCGCCACGTCGATCAGATGGTGGGGCACTGCGGCGCGCTGCTCGGTGGTCGGCTTGGCGGTGCCGATGTCCATCCCGCGGTAGACCTTCATCGAGTCGACGCTGATGATCTCCCCGCCCAGCTCCGACGCCAGCGCGCGTGCCAGAGCCCCTTTGCCCGAAGCGGTACAGCCCAGAATGGCGATGACGCGTTTGTGCAAGACAGTTTTCGGTCGTCAGTTTTCAGTTATTCAGTACCGGGCGGCTTTGACGCGGGTGCGGCGTGCGTAGATCATATCGTGGGCGGCCTGCTTACAGAGAGGTGGACGCGATGAAATTGCGACTGGGATTGCTTTTGGCGGCGAGTGGGTTGTTGTTCTGTGCCGGTTGCTTTCAGGCGCCGAAGAGCATCGACGTTCAGGTTGGCAGCAACCGGCCGCAGCCGGTCGACAGCAGCCGAGTGCCCGATCCGCGCACGCTGGAGGAGGCCCGGCGTGAGCTGCGCAAGGCTTACGCGAACATCCAGTGGCTGGAGGACGAGGTCGGCGAGCTGGGGCAGGACAAAGCCAAGTACAAGCGCGAGCGCGACAAGTACAAGCAGCAGCGCGACGAGTGCAAGGACCGCCTGGAGAAGTACGAGGACGACTAGGCGAGGTTGCCGGGTTCAAGGCCGGTCGCTTGTCATTCCGAGCGTAGCGAGGAATCTTGTTTCGTATTGAACAGGGTCTGCAGTTCTGGGTTGCCGTACTCCCTTGGGGCGGCGCCCGGGAACGAGCCCGACTATCACAGTCACTTCGGGGCAGGGTGTCATGCCGGCGACGTTCATCCTGGGGCGCGCGGGGACCGGGAAGACCCGGCATTGTCTCGATGCGCTGCTGGCCGAGCTTGAAAGACCCGACCAATCACGCCGATTGTTGCTGCTGGTTCCCGAGCAAGCCAGCTTTCAGATGGAGCGGGCGCTGGCGCTCCGCGCGCCGCGGCACGGGTATTGGCGGGCCGAGGTGCTCAGCTTCTCACGCCTGGCTCGGCGGGTCTTCGAGGAAGTGGGGCGCGAGCCGGACATGCTCCGCCCAACCGCCCGGGCGCTCGCCCTGCGCTGCGTGGCCGAAAATGACAAAGGAGTGTTGAGCGTCTTTGGGCCGGCGGCTGGCACCGCCGGATTCTTCGCCCAACTCGATCGGCTGATCGAAGAGTTGCTGGCCGAGAACGTCACGCCGGGGGACGTCGATCAGGCCGGGAGCCGGATCGCGGACCCGGCCGCAGGTCGGCGCGTCGCCGCCGTCGCGCGCATATTCCAGGGTTATTTGGACTGGCTGGGGCCGGAACGGATCGACCCGGCTCAGTGGTTGGCGACGTTGCGGGACCGGCTGGCCGGTTCGGGGTGGCTGCGGGACGCCTCCCTGTGGGTCGATGGATTCGCCGGCTTCACCGGGCAGGAGTTGGAAACGCTCGTCGCGCTGGCGCGCGAAGCGCGCGAGGTTGCGATCACGCTGCTGCTCGAGCCGGAAGCGCAGCCCGTCCGAGACATCCACCGACTGCCCGACTTGCTCAACCTTTTTCATCGCACAGAGACGACCTACCAGCAGCTCGTGCGACGGCTGAACGATGAGGGCGTGGAGCTGCGCTCGCCGGTGATCTTGCAGCCGACCGTCGTGCCGCGCTTTGCGCGGGTACCGGATCTCGGGCGGCTGGAAGCGGGATTGGCGACGCCGATCGGGACTTCGATTGCGCGTCGACCGGCGAAGACCGGGCGCAGAGGCGTCGCGCCACGGGCTTCGGCGACGGCGCAAGTGCGCGTCTTCGAGTGTGAGACGCATCGTGATGAGTTGCGAGCGGCGGCGCGTTTCATCCGGGAAGAGGTCCGCCGAGCGGGTGGTGCTCTGCGCTTCCGCGATTTCGCCGTGATCGCGCGCGATCTGGAGCCGTTTGCCGAGCTGGTCGCCGACGTCTTCGCCGAGCACGAGCTGCCCTACTTCATCGACCGACGGCGATCGCTTGGCGCGCACGCGCTGACCCGCTTCGTGCACGCCCTGCTCGAGTCGATCACATCCGACTTCTCGGCGACCGCGACGGCGCGGCTGCTGCGCTGCGGTTTGCTGCCGCTGGCACGCGAGCAGGCCGAGAATCTTGAGAACGAGATTGTCGGGGCTGAGGTCCGCGGTTTCGACGCGTGGCGGCGGCGACGCTGGGCGTTTGAACGAGCCGAGCGGCTGCCCTCTCGCGAGGGCGAAACGCTCGACGCGGCGCGGCTACGGATTTGCGCAGCGCTCGAACCGCTCGCGCAACTTGCCGGGGCGGAGACCCCAGCCTCTGCCGCGGCTTGGGCTGGCACGCTGCATGCCACGCTGGTGGCCTTGCAGGTCCCCGAGCGGTTGGCGGAATGGATCACGCAGGCCAGGCACGGCGGGGACCTCGAAACCGCCGAGACGCACCGCCTGGCGTGGGAGGCACTCTGTGAGCTGCTCGAAGACCTGCACGACGTGCTCGGCGAGCATTCCCTGGACGTAGGGGGTGTGACGGCGATCGTCGGGGTGGCGCTGGGCGAACTGACGGTGGGGCTTGCCCCGCCGACGCTCGACCAGGTTCTGGTCAGCTCGATCGAGCGCAGCCGTCACCCGGACATCAAGTACGCCTGGGTCTTGGCGTTTAACGAGGGCATCTTCCCGGCTCGGCCGAGCGAAGACACGCTGCTGAGCACGGACGATCGCGAGTTGCTCGCGCAGGCCGGGTTGTCGGCTCCACGACCGCACCGCGACGACGCCTTTGCCGAGCGGCTGCTGGCGTATATCGCACTGACGCGGCCGTCGCACGGATTGACGATCAGCTATGCGACGGTGGGTGAGGACGGCGAACCGGAACCCGCCTCGCCCCTGCTCAGCGAGATCCAGGCCATCCTGCCGGAGGTGGAGATCAGGTCGGCGGCGGATGACCAGCCGCCAGCCTGCCTGGGCGAGCTCGCACGCGGGTACCTGCAGGCCTGCTCGGCCGCACGTGGGTCGGCGGAGCTGCGGCGGCGGTACGCGGGGTTGCGCGAGGAGCTGCGAGCCGCACCCGAATCGTCGGCGCGACTTGAATGGTTGCTGCGTGGCCTGGACTACGCGAACTCGCCGACGCCTGTCCCGGGATACGTCCGGCCCGCGGATCCGACAACCGGCGTCGCGTGGAGCGTGTCGCCCACCGAACTGGACCAGTACCTGCAATGTCCATTTCGGCACTTCGCGCTGTTTGGCCTGAGGCTCAGCGCGCGACGCGGCCCGCCGCCGATGGCACTGGAGCTTGGCCGCCAGGCGCACGAGATTCTGGCGGCCGTCACCAATCAGGCCATTGCCGACCCGCAGCCGGTCGGCGCGCTGCCGGATGACCGCTGGCTGAAGTTCCTGGACGACGCGATCAAGCAGTTTGCCGCGCAGCAGCCGGCCGACCTGGCCAAGCGGCGACCCCAAGCCGCGTTCCTCAGCAACGCCTTGCGGCCCTTCCTCAAGGAACTCGTGCTCGCCCACGCGGAACGCTGGCGCCGAGGCATGTTCGAGCCGCTGGCGTGCGAACGGCGTTTCGGGCGGGACGATCAAGAATCACTCGAGGCGGTCGAGTTGATGACTGCCGGCGGACAGTGCGTCCGCCTGCACGGCATCATCGACCGCATCGACCGTTGCCGGTCCGAGGGCCGGACCTTCCTCCTGGTCTACGACTACAAGTCTACGCCTAAGAGAGTCAGCG